>NZ_JBHMCY010000036.1:46589-75206 GCF_042430725.1 Streptomyces cinereospinus
TCCTTCCTCATCGGCGGCAACCCACCCGCTCTCCTTCCTCATCGGCGGCAACCCACCCGCTCTCCTTCCTCATCGGCGGCAACCCAGCCGCTCTCCTTCCTTCCTCATCGGGCGGCAACACCAACGACCGCACCCGGCTCGCCGCCGTGACGAGGGCGATCACGTTCCGGGCGCACCACGCCGGCCCGGGACACCCCCGTGTGCGGCCCGCCCGCACCCTGGGCACCACAGGCCACCGCTCCAGAACGATCCGCACCTGGCTCAGGCAGTTAGCCGGCCACTTCATCCCCGAGCGGACCGACCGCGTCCGCAACCCGCTCCGGCGTGACCCTGAAGACGGGCCTCGCCGCCCTTCCGCGCGCGGCCGCACCAGCGGCGCAACGCGAGTCCACTCCCCTGCGACAGCCGAGGCGCGACCGCGCACTTGCCGGCGCGCACCCGCAGACCGGCGCTTCACCCCCTGCGCCCACCACCACCGGCCGGACAGGCCGTTCACGCTCGCGACCACATCGACCGGGGCCCGACTACGAGGTCCCCAGGACTACGTCCCCGTGGACTCGGAGAGCCGTTCAGCGGCCCTTGATTCACGACCGCAAACAGCTCTATGAGTCCTCAAGTCCGTCGCATCCGGCGGAAACCGCCCATGCCCCGCCAGGGGCCGGGCAGTGCAGGCGCGGGGTCGGCCCCGCGTCCTTCCCGGAAGGAAAACCCATGTCCATCCGCGACACCATCGACGCGGCTCCGTTCAGCCGATATCAGGTTCGCGTCGTCGTGCTGTGCTTGATCCTCTGTATGGTCGACGGCTACGACCTCCTTGTGTCGGCATTCGCCGCATCCGGCATAGCGAAGGAATGGGGGCTGTCCGGCTCCCAGGTCGGGCTGGTCCTCAGCAGCGGGCTGGTCGGCACGGGTCTGGGGTCGGCGATCCTCGCCCCCCTCGCCGACCGTTTCGGACGGAGACCCCTGACGGTGGGCTGCCTCGCGATCTCGACGGTCGGGATGGCTCTTGCCACGTTCTCCACCGGGTTGGAGACGCTCGTGGCGTATCGCCTGATCACGGGGCTCGGGGTGGGCGGCCTGGTCGCCAGCCTGCCGGTGCTGATCGCGGAGTACTCACCACGCCGTCGGCAGGGCACCGCGATCGCGCTGTACACCACTGGTCTTCCGCTGGGCGGCGTCCTCGGAGGGATGGTCGCAGGCCTGCTCATCAGCGAGTACGGATGGCGGTCATCCTTCGCGGTGGGCGCGGTGATCTCCGGACTCATGCTCGTGGTGATCGCCGTCGCGCTCCCCGAGTCGATCGACTATCTGGTGACCCGTCGGCCCCCCAACGCACTCGCCCGGATCAACGCCCTTCTGCTGCGCATGGGCCACACCCCTCTCGAGGAGCTTCCGGCACCGGGCACCGAGGTCGCCCGCGGGGTGCGTTCCGAGGTCATCCGCGGCCGCAACGGGGTGAAGACGACCCTCTTGTGGGCGTCCTTCTTCGTGCTCATGGCCTCGTTCTACTTCGCGGCGAGCTGGACACCGAAGTTGCTCGAACAGAGCGGAGCCTCCGCGGAGCAGGGGCTCAGCGGCGGGATGCTCCTCAACGTCGGCGGGGTGGTGGCGACGCTGGGGTTCGGCCTCCTCGCGCTCACCGTGTCGAAGCGGACGCTGACCGCCGGCTCGATGGTGGCCATGGCCGTGACCTTCGTCGGTATGTCCTTCGCGTTGGGGAATCTCACGGCAACCCTGATCGTCGCGGTAGCGGTCGGCATCGCGATGAACGCCGCCGCCGCGGGTATCTACACGATCGCTCCCGAGCTGTATCCGGCAGAGGTACGGACGACGGCCGTGGGCTGGGCGGCTGCCTTCGGCCGGCTCGGCGCGATCTGCTCACCGGTGCTGGCCGGGGTTCTCATCGACAGGGCCTGGACGCCAGGCTCCCTGTTCGTGCTGTTCGCGGTGCCTACCGTCGCGGCCGCGGCGGCCGTGCTCGCGATGACCCGGCTGGGCAAGACGACCGGCACGTCCCCGGCCGGTGCCCGACGGGAGCTGGCGTCCCCGCTGAACTAGCCGCAAGGCCGGGCCAGTCATGGCTCGGGTGGGGTTGTCCAGGGGGCCTTGAGGTGCGGGTTCGTCGGACATGAGGAGCGGAGCCCCGGAAGAACCGGCAGTCGACCACGACAGGCCGTTCACAGACCGGAGGCTCCGCTGTCCGGGCAGTGTGCCGTCGCCCGGACCGTCACGGTGGCCGGAGGGCGGTCCGCACCCGGTCACCTCGGACACGCCGGCCACCACGGCGGGACCGGACACCCGCAGGTCTCCGAGTACCGGGTCCGAGGCCCCCGCATCGACCGCACCGGCTGCAAAGCCACCACCAGCATCGACGTCCTCGCGCCCCAGGCCCCGGACGATCCGCCCCCACGGCGGACTCCCCGGCCTCGGAGCCAGTGCCGCGGCACTGGACCAGCACTAGATCTCCAGCAGGACGGTGAACGGGCCGTCGTTCGTCAGCGACACCCGCATCCGCGCGCCGAACCGGCCCGTCGCCACCGTCGCCCCCAGGGCGCGCAGCCGCGCGACCACCTCGTCGACCAGCGGCTCGGCCACGTCGCCGGGGGCGGCCGCGTTCCAGGTGGGGCGCCGGCCCTTGCGGGCGTCGCCGTAAAGGGTGAACTGGCTGATCACCAGGAGCGGGGCGTCGATGTCGCTGCACGACTTCTCGTCGTGCAGCATCCGCAGTGACCACAGCTTGCGGGCGAGCCGGGCCGCCTGCTCCTTGGTGTCCTCGTGCGTCACGCCGACCAGGACGCACAGCCCCTCACCGGCGATTTCCCCGACGGTCTCGCCGTCGACCACGACGCTCGCGCCGTCCACCCTCTGCACCACTGCACGCATACGCCCATCATGCCGGGCGGGGGAGCGGGCCTTCGCGGGTGGTCCGTACCAGCGCTCTTTTTGATCCCTAACCCCCCATCTGGGGCTGTTCGGGGGCACTCGGTCACATAGCGGCCACTTGGGGTGGCACGATGCTGCCACACGCCGGTCGAGGGGACGGTTGAGGCACATGAGAACACCGAGTACCGGGCAGCCGCCTGGGGCTGTCTCGTTGACCCGTACGGGAGCCGGGGAGTCACTCCGGCCACCCGTGCAACGCACGGACAGCCCGCAGTTGCCGCCCGATCCGCCCGCGCACGACCTGACCGTGCTGAGCCTGGCCGAATTGCGCACCCTGCGCCGGGACGCGCAGCGCGACGAGGCGGATCTCAGCTACGTGCGGCGGCTGCTCCAGGGGCGGATCGACATCCTGCGCGCGGAGCTGGCGCGCCGAGGGCCCGCGTCCCCGGTGGACACCGGCACGGCCGGGGCCCCCGTGGTCGCGCGGCTGTCGGAGATCCTCACGGACGCCCCGGCCCGGCACCGCTCCTCCGCGCGGCATGTGACGCTGGGCACCCCGCACAGCGAGGAGTACCGGCAGCTGGCCGCCGACATGCTGGCCGAGGTCGAGCTCTCGGCGCTGGACGCGCGTACCGACCCGGAGCTGACCACCGCGATGGGGCGGCTCGTACGCTACGAGCAGCAGGTGTCCCGGCGCCGGCAGCGGCTTCAGCGGACCGCCGACGAGTGCAGCGCGGAGATCGCGCGGCGGTACCGGGAGGGGGAGGCACAGGTCGACGACCTGCTGATGTGATCCCCAGGTGGCCGGGCGGTCGGCCGGGCGGTCGGCCGGGCGGTCGGCCGGGCGGTGTCAGGTCTCGGCACCGGCTCCGGCACCGGCTCCGGCACCGGCACCGGTGCCGGAGCCGGTGAAAACCGGGCGACACCCGCGCCGCCGTGTGCCTACGGTGCGGGTATGACGCCCCGTGACGAGCTGCCCATACGCCCGATCACCGAAGCCGAGTTCGCGGACTGGCATCGCGCCGTGAACGTCGGGTTCCTGCGCGAGCCCACGCCGACCGCGGAGGAGCTGGAGGCCCGGCGGGGACACTTCGTGCCCGGGCGGCTGCTGGGGGCGTTCGACGGGGACCGGTGCGTGGCGACGTTCCGCTCCTTCGCGCAGGAGGTCACGGCCGTGGGCGGCGCCTTCGTGCCCGCCGACGCCGTCTCCAACGTCACCGTCAGTCCCACGCACCGCCGCCGGGGCCTGCTCGGCCGCATGATGGCCCAGGACCTGGCGGCCGCGAAGGAGCGCGGGGACGTCGTCGCGACGCTCATCGCCGCCGAGTACCCGATCTACGGCCGGTACGGTTTCGGGCCGGCCACCACGGCCGCCGAGTGGACCGTCGAGGTACCGCGCAGCGGCCTCTGCCGCCGCTGGTCGGGACCGGCGGACGGCGGGCGGATCGACCTGGTGGACGCCGAGGACGTCCGCAAGCTCGGCCCCGGGCTGCACGACCGCCTGCGCCGGGCCCAGCCCGGCGCGGTCAGCCGGAACGAGCTGTGGTGGCTGTCCAACACCGGCGCCGTGCGCTACCACGGCCCCTGGACCGAGCCCTACTACGCCCTGTACCGCTCGGCCGCCGGCGAGGCGGAGGGCCTGGTCTCCTACGGGGCGGAGGACTCCTGGCACGGCAAACAGCCGCAGAACACGGCCGAGGTGAACTGGCTGATCGCGGTGACGCCGGCCGCCGAGCGCGCCCTGTGGCACTTCCTGTGCTCGATCGACTGGATCACCCGCGTGAAGTCGGGCTGGCGGGCCCCGGACGACCTGCTGCCGCTGCTCCTGCCGGACCCGCGCGCCGCCCGCCTGACCGTGCAGTCCGACTGGCTGTGGGTGCGGGTGCTGGACGTGGTACGGGCCCTGGAGGCGCGGACGTACGAGGGGGCGGGCTCGCTGGTGCTGGAGGTCGTCGACGCCGGCGGGTTCGCGGGCGGGCGGTACCGGCTGGAGGCGTCGGCGCAGGGGGCGTCCTGCGTGCCGAGCACCGGGCGCGCCGACCTCACGCTGGACGTCGGCGACCTGGCGGCGCTGTGGCTGGGCGACGAGTCGGCGGTGCGGCTGGCGGCGCTGGGCCGGGTGCGCGAAGAACGAGCGGGCGCCGCCCGGTCGGCCGACGCCCTGCTGCGCACGTCCAGGCGGCCCTGGTGCCCGGACCTGTTCTGAGCGCTCCTGTCTGACGGGGACGGTGGACGGTGCGTTATCCGTAGCGTGCTGTTCAGTTGTGGCTGTGCGCTCCGCCGGTGTTCGGACGGCGGTGTGGAGTTGTCGGTGTGCGGTTGTGGCTGTGCGGTTGTCGCTGTGCCGATCGGCCGGGCTCCCGGCTCCCCTCCGGAAGAGAGCGCGGCCAACCTGTGCGACGCGTGACCATGTTGTAGAAGTTGGTCACCAACTTCACGTTACTTATCTCCACTTGGAAGCGTCTCATAACCACCCACAGCTGAACTGCCGTAAGTTGGCGAGAAGTTGTAGTGTGCGGTCGTGGACCGGGGACACGCCTCCGCCAATGGGCGGAAGAGGCCACAGCAGCCACGGATGTCACACCGCGAGGTGGCCGACGCGCTGCGCGCCCGGATCAGGGACCGGGTGCTGCGGCCGGGCCAGCGCATGCCCACCCAGGCCCGGCTGGCCGAGGAGTTCGGCGTGGACCGCGGGACGGTCCGCCAGGCCCTGCGCATCCTGCAGGCGGAGCGGTTGCTCACCAACGTGTCGAAAGGGAGCCCGGCGACGGTGGCCGCCGCCCCCGACCGGGTACCGGCCGGCCCGGAGGCCCCGCCGCAGCCCACCACCGTCGCCCTGGCCCCCCGGATAGCGGCCGCCTTCGCGGCGCCGCACGTGGTGATCGACGCCCTGTGCCTGACCTCGATATCGCTCACGCTCTCGATGGGCGAGCCGCTGCGCCGGATCCACTCCGGTGAGCTGAAACCGGCCAAGGTCGATCTGCGGGTCCTGCTGCCCAGCCGGGAGATCGACCTCGCCTTCCCGGCCCCGGTGGACCCGGCGGACGCCGACCGGCTGCACCAGCGGTGGCTGGCCATGCGCAACGCCCAGGGGCAGGTGCTCCAGTACAACCTGCTGGCGCTGCGCTCCACGCACGGGATCGACGTACGGGTCTCCTTCCGGGCGCTGCCGTTCACGCCGCCGGTGAAGCTGTACCTGCTCAACGGCTCGGAGGCGCTGTTCGCGTACTACACGCTGCGGCGCCGCGAGGAGGAGATCGACCACGAGCAGCTCCAGCTGTACGACGCCGAGGGCACCCGGTCGATGCTGTTCGCCTTCGACCGGGGCGCCGCCGGGCTGCGGGACGCGGCGTTCGTGGAGCAGTCGCGCCTGTGGTTCGACGCGCTGTGGGAGACGATCAGTTCGGAGCTGGTACTGACGAACTGACGTCTCCCGCGGACGCGGTCGGTCACACGGCCGGACCGGTCATGAGCAGGGCGAGCACGACGGCCCCGGCGGAGCTGACGGCCGGGCTCTTGGCCTTGATGCCGACGGTGAGCAGGAGCAGGCCGACCACGCCGGTCGCGCCGTACTGCCATGCGACGATCTGTTCGAAGCCGACGAAGAGAACCGCGGAGAGGAGAGCGAGAGCGGGCACGATGGTTTCCCCCTTCTGGCTGCCGGGAGGCAAAGCCTCCGCCAACTCCGTCGACTTGCACGAAAGTTGGCAACCAACTTTGTATAAGTTGTCCCCACTTGGCTGATATCCATAAACAACTCTTGGGTAACTGCCCTCAGATGGCGTTAAGTTGTAGCGTTTGGTCGTGACCCAGGAGAACGTGGCTGTGAACGGCGGCAGAAGGCTCTCGCCCCGGGAGATCGCCGACACCCTGCGGGACCGCATCCGCAGCGGCGACCTCAAGGCGGGCGACCGCCTGCCCACCCAGGCGGAACTCGCCGAGGAGTTCGGGGTGGAGCGCGGCGCCGTCCGCCAGGCCCTGCGCGCCCTGCAGGACGACGGCCTGCTCAGCGGCGTCAGCAAGGGCAGCCCGCCCCGCGTCGCGGAACCCGCCGCGGCCGGCGGCGAGCCCCAGTCCACGATGGTCGGCCTCGCGCCCCGGCTCACGGCCGCCTTCGCCGACCGGCACGTCCGCATCGACGCCGCCTGCCTGACCGCCGAGACCCTGATGCTGGCGCTGAGCGAGCCGGTGCGCGCGATCCACGAGGGCCGCGTCCACCCGGAGTCCGTCGACGCCCGCATCCTGCTGCCCTCCCGGGACATCGACCTGGCCTTCCCGATCTCGGTCGAGGGCGGCGGCGACGACGACCCGGTGCACCAGCGGTGGCTGGCGATGCGCAACGCCCAGGGCCAGGTCCTCCAGCACAACCTGCGCGCCCTGCGCGCCTCGCACGGCATCGACGTGCGGGTCACCTTCCGGGCGCTGCCGTTCACGCCGCCGGTGAAGCTGTACCTGCTCAACGGCCGTGAGGCGCTGATCGCCTACTACATGGTCACGCGCCGCGCCGAGGACGACGGCGCCGGGCCCCTGGACATGTACGACGTGCTGGGCACCGAGTCCCTCCTCTTCTCCTTCGAGCGGGAGACCGGCCGCCGGGACGCGGCCTTCGTGGACCAGTCGCAGATGTGGTTCGACGCCCTCTGGGAAACCATCACGACGGACCTGACACTCTTCGAGTGACTTCTGACGCGACGCAGACCGGTCCGGTGACAGCGGAGACCGGCGACGAGACCGAGGAACTGCGCCAACTGATCACGCGCGCCCGGGTCGTCCTGTGGGACTTCGACGGCCCCATCTGCCGCCTGTTCGCGCGGCACTCCGCGGAGGGGGTGGCCCGGGACCTGGTGCGGTGGCTCGGGGAGCGGGGGCTGGGCGGCCTGCTGTCCGAGGAGGAGAGACGAGCCGACGACCCGCAGGACGTCCTGCGTGCCGTGGACCGCCGGCACCCCGGCAGCGACCTGGTCGCGGAGCTGGAGGAGCGGCTCACCCAGGAGGAGCTCACCGCGGCGGCCTCGGCGATGCCGACCGCCCACGCCGACCCGCTGATACACACCTGGCGGGCGGTGGGCTGCCGGCTGGCCGTGACCACCAACAACTCGCCGCGCACGGTCCTCGCGTACCTGGCCGGCCGCGGCCTGCTCCCCTGCTTCACCCCGCACGTCTACGGCCGGACCCGGGACCTCGCACGGCTCAAGCCGGACCCGCACTGCCTGCGGCAGGCCCTGACGGCCATCGGCGCCGCCCCCGCCGCCGCCCTGATGATCGGAGACACGGTCTCGGACCTGGCGGCGGCCTCCCGGGCCGGCGTCGGGTTCCTGGGCTACGCGCGTAACCCCGCCAAGGAGGAGGCACTGCGGCGCGCCGGGGCACGCTTCGTCGTCCAGTCGCTCCAGGACGTGCGGGCGGTGCTGGCGCCGGGTCGCTGAGGGGTGGTGCCGACGCCGGGTCGCTGAGGGGTGGTGCCGACGCCGGGTCGCTTAGGGGTGCTGCCGACCCCGGGTCGCTGAGGGGTGGCCGGCGTCCGGTGGCTGAGGAGTGGGCTGGCGTCCGATCGCCGACGGGCGTGGCAGCCGTTCGGTCGTCGCCGGGCGTGGCTGTCGTCCGGTCCCTGGTGGGCGTGGCCGCCGTTCGGTCGCCGACGGTCGGGGCCGGCGTCCGGTCGCCGGTCGCCGGTCGCCGGGGGACGGGGGACGGGGGACGGGCCTGGCGTCCGGTCGCCGAGCGGAGTGCGTTAGCCTCGTCCGCGTGAGCAAGCGCTCTTGACCGGACGCGCGCGCCGGCGCGTCGGCCCTCCCCGCACGGCCGCATGCGAACGAGTGACGCGGCACCCGTTGAGCGCACTCGGCGCCGGCTCCGCTCGTGCGGCCCGCCGGTCGGCTCTACCGTGTGCCATATCCGTCCACCCTCGTGTGAAGTCCCCGGAGCGGCCAGTGCGCGCACGTCCTGTCCCCCGGCGGCCGCGCGGGGTGTGCCCGGACGACGACCTGCCCGCCGCCGTCAGGGCGTTCGCGGCGGGCGCGGCGCGGTGCGGGGCGGCCGGTGGGGGACACCACGACCGTGCCTGCGCGCGGCCGCTCACCCCGGAGCTGGCCCGGCTGCTGGGCCGCCCGCCCGGCACGCCCGTGACCGTGCGGATCCGGTGCGAGGACGAGCCGCCCCTGGTGATCCGGACCTGGCCCGACGAGGCCGGGGTCCTGGCCGCGGTCGGCGGCGCCCTGCCCGGCGTGCCGCGGTGTCTCTACGCGGGGGACGGGATCGCCCTGCACAGCCGGGTGGAGGGCGAGCCGCTCTCCCGGGTCTGCGGCGACGGCGAGCCCCTGGACCCGCTGCGGCTGCGCGCGGTGGCCGGGCTGCTCGCCGGGACGGCGCAGGTGCGCCGGGGAGCGCTGCCCGGGCTGCCCGCGCGCTGGCCCGCCAACGACACGGACAGCCAGGCTTTCCTGCGCACCCTGGCCCGCCTCGCTGACGAGCAGGTCAGACAGCCCAACTGGCCGCTGTTCGGCGGCCTGTTCAAGGCGCTGGGCGTCCCCGGGGACGCCCTGGTGCGGCTGGCGGAGCGGGTGCCGGCCATGGCGCGACGGCCGTACGGCCTGCTCCACGGGGATCTGCACCGCGGCAACCTGATCGTGCCGGACACCAGCGTGCCGCCCCTCGTCGGCGTCGGCTGGGAACTGGCCACCTACGGCGACCCCCTGCACGACCTGGCCACCCACCTCGTCCGCATGCGCTACCCGTCCTTCCAGTGGCCGGAGGTGATCGACGCGTGGGCCGAGGCGATGGGACGGGTCCGCCCGGCCGCCCTGCACGGGCTGCACAAGGACCTGCGCCACTACGTCGCCTTCGAGCGGGCGCAGTCCGTCTTCCCGGACGTGGTGCGGGCCGCGCGGTCCCTGGAGAGGTCCGCCGGCGACGAGAGCCTGCGCGAGGCCACGACGGCCGTGCGGCTGGCGCTCCGTACGGCCGCCGGGCCGCTCGGGCTCAGCGGCGTGCCCGGTGCCGGGGAGATCGAGCGGATCCTGTTCCGCTGGCGGGCCGCCCGGCGTGCGGCGCTCACCGGCGTCCGGGAGCCGGCCGCGAGGGCCTTCGGCTGGACACCGGACGAGCGGGTGCCGGAACGCCCCGACTTCCCCCGCCGGGCGGTCGCGGACGCCCTGCGCGAGGAGGGCGCCGCCCCCGCCGCCCGGGTGTTCAAGGGCACCGCGCACCTCAACACCGTCGTCCGGGTGGACGGCGTCGACGTCCCGGTGGTCGTACGGCGCAAGGTGGCGAACCTGTGCCGGCGGGAACCCAGCTACCTCAGCGAGCACGCCGTGCTCCGGGCCATCGAGGAGTCCCGGGTCGCGGTCGCGGCGCCGAGGGTGCTGGCGCTGGGCCGGGGCTACCGGGGTGAACCGTTCGCCGTCCACACCTATGTGGGCCCGTACGCCGGAGCGCGGGACATCGACCGGCCGCCCGACCACCCGGTGCACGGCCTGCTGCCGCACGAGGCGGACGGGCTGGTCGACCAGTTGTGCGCCCTGACGGAGGTCCGGTACCAGCAGGTCGACCCGACGGCCGGCGAGGGCGGCTTCCACGCCTGGCTGTGCGGTCAGCTGGTGGCGCTGGTCCGGGACCTGCCGAAGAGGTCGCAGCGGCTCGCCCGGCTGCTCGGCCTGCCCGACGCCGCCCGCCTCGGCGAGATCCTCGCCCGCTACGAGGTGACCGCCCGCCGCCCGGCCCTGCTGCACGGCGACCTCAACCCGTGGAACATGGTCCGCCGGAGCGACCGGCCGGCCCTGACGATCATCGACTGGGAGATGGCCCTGGTCGGCGACCCCCTCTACGACCTCGTCCGGCACATGCACCTCACGCCCACCCGGCCGGAGATCCGGGACCGCATGTTCCGCCGCTGGGAGAGCCGGCTGCCCGAGGCCCACACCCGCGACTGGCGCCGGGACTGGCGGGTCTACCGCTGGATCGAGATCGTCCGCTCGGCCTACGTCGACCTCGACCGCCTGGTGACCGGAGCAGGCCTGGACGCGCCGAACGTCCGGCGCGCGGTCGACTCGTACGCGATGACCCTGGTGGCCGCCGTCGGATCCCTGGGCCTGCCGCTGCGCGCGACGGCCGCGCCCTGTCTCGCCCGCGCCCTGGCCTGAACCCGGGCCCACCGGACGGCGCCTGCGGGGCGTTCCCCCGCGAAGGCGCCGCCTCAGGGGCCGGTCAGGCGTCGAGCAGCGGGATCAACTGCTCCTCCTCGAAGACCAGATGAGCCTCCAGTTCCCGGCTGAGGCGCTCCACCTCGGCGCGGGCGGTGACCGGGTCCTCCGTCGTGATCGCCGCGCGCAGCTCCGCGACGAGGGCCGCGACACGCTCGTGCTCCTCGCGGAGGCGGGCGAGGACGGGGGCGGCCGCGGGGTACCGGTCGGCGAGGAAGGGGAACAGGCCGAGGTCCTCACCGGTGTGGTGGTGGTGCAGGCCGTGGCAGAAGGTGAGGCAGTTGGCGCGCAGCTGGGCGCCGAGGGTGCCGGCTTTCCCCGCGCTCCGCTCCATCTCCTGCCGGATGAGCCCGAGTTCGCGCCGGAACCCGTCGTGGACCACCTTGATCGCCTCGCCCAGGGAACCGGCGTCGATGTCCGGTGGGCCGTCGCCCGCGATCTCGTGCAGCGCCACGACCGGTATCACCCGCCCGGCCTTCTCCTGGTACGCCGCCCAGCCCGGGTCCGTCTCGACGGCCCGGGCGAAGGCCTGGTCGCGTTCCTCGCCCCGGAGCACCACGGCCCGCGCCCGGTAGGTGAAGACGCCGCTCTCGACGGTGACCCGGGGATGCGCGAGGAGGTTGTGGTACCAGGCCGGGTGCCGTGGTGAGCCGCCCGCGGAGGCGATGACCAGGATGCGGCCGGCGCCGTCGGGGAGGTAGGCGACGGGGGTGGTGTGCTCGGCGCCCGAGCGGGCGCCGGTGGTGGTGAGCAGGATGAGCCGGGCGCCCTCGAAGCGGCCGCCGACGCGGCCGTGGTTCGCCCGGAACTCCTGGACGACCTGTCCACCAAGGTCGGCGTTGCTCGATCGGGCCCTGCGAGTGAGTGGAAGCCCGATGGGCGGCCGGCTGTTCTGCGCGATCAGGTCGAGCAGGCTCTGCGCCGACTGCGCGTCGAGCGGATCGAGCTGCTTCAGCTGCACCGCATCGATCCACAGACGCCGCTCGCCGACCAGCTCGGCACGCTGCGGGACATGCGGACCGAAGGCAAGGTCGGCCGGATCGGACTGTCCGAGGTCACCGCCGCTGAACTGGACCAAGCCCGGGAGATCGTCGACGTCGCCAGCGTGCAGAACCGCTACAACCTGCTCGACCGCGAGCACGAGCCCGTGCTCGCGGCTTGCGAGGCGGCAGGGATCGCGTTCCTGCCGTGGCGCCCCGTCGCCTGGGGGGAGTCCGGGGCGAGTGCCGAGGTCGCCGCTGTGGCAGCGGAACTCGACGCCACCCCGACCCAGGTGATGCTCGCCTGGCTCCTCGGCCACTCGCCCGTGATCCTCCCCATTCCCGGCACCGCACGGATCGACCACTTGGAGGAGAACCTCGCTGCGGAAGATCTCCGCCTGACCCAGATCCATCGCGATCGCCTCGACCGGCCGCCGGAGCCGGCGTAGGACTCTGTCTCGTGCTGCATCGTCAGAGGCTGACTGGAGGGTTCGGGAGGGCTTCGACGTTCTGGCGGTGGCTTCGCTGC
Source organism: Streptomyces cinereospinus (assembly GCF_042430725.1). Classification (NCBI taxonomy): domain Bacteria; kingdom Bacillati; phylum Actinomycetota; class Actinomycetes; order Kitasatosporales; family Streptomycetaceae; genus Streptomyces; species Streptomyces cinereospinus. The sequence goes on from NZ_JBHMCY010000036.1 coordinate 59,180, forward strand.
CGGTGCTCGATGTCCTCCGCCGACACCTCATCCGCATCCATCCCGGGCCTCCGGTACGACATCGACCAGTCACCTTGACCGTAGAAGCGGGCCCCGGCCACCCGACCTCAAGCCCGCCGCAGGGTGGCGCGGCACACTCTTGCAAGCAGGTGCTTGCAATAGTTAGCAGGGCGCGGCATGGTGGAGGCATGGCATCGCTCAACGTCGGCAACCTCGGCGAGTACCTGCGCGAGCAGCGGCGCACCGCGCAGCTGTCGCTCCGGCAGCTCGCCGACGCCGCCGGGGTGTCCAACCCGTATTTGAGCCAGATCGAGCGCGGGCTGCGCAAACCGAGTGCGGAGGTGCTGCAGCAGGTCGCCAAGGCGCTGCGGATCTCGGCCGAGACGCTGTACGTCCGGGCCGGCATCCTTGACGCCGAGCGGGACGGCGACGAGGACCGGCGGGACGGCGCGACGCGCGCCGCCATCCTCGCCGACCCCACGCTGAACGAGCGGCAGAAGCAGGTCCTGCTCCAGGTCTACGAGGCGCTGCGCAAGGAGAACGGCTTCGAGCACGGCCACGAGGACGGCCTCGGAGGCGGCCCCGGGAGCGGCTTCGCGGCCGCCCGGCCGGGCGCGGAGCGGGACGGTGGGCCGCGGGACCGCGGCGGCGACGGCGGCGATCTCGGTGAATCCGGCGGTCCGAGCGAGCCGAGCGGCACAAGAGACGGCGACGGCGTCCGCGGTCGTGACGACAGCGCCGTACGCCACCCCCGCACCGCCGACGGCGGCGACGCCGACCCGCGGCAGCGATCCGCCGGCTGAGCCGGACGGACGCGGCGGGACCCTCAACCCTCACAGAAAGCCACCGGGAGGACCAGCACCATGGCCATCACCGACGACCTGCGCAAGACCCTCACCGACCCGCGGCCCCTCTACTTCGCCGCCGGCACCGCCGACCTGGCACTGCAGCAGGCCAGGAAGGTGCCCGGCCTGGTCGAGCAGCTGCGCGCCGAGGCGCCGGCCCGCATCGAGGCCGTGCGCAACACCGACCCCAAGGCCGTCCAGGAGAAGGCCTCCGCCCGGGTCCGGGAGACGCAGGAGACCGTGCAGAGCCGGGTCAACGAGTTCCTCGGCTCCCTCGACTCCGACCTGAAGAAGCTGGGCGAGACCGCCCAGGACCTCGCCCTGCGCGGTGTCGGCGTGGCCGCCGAGTACGCCGTGAAGGCCCGCGAGGCCTACGAGAAGGTCGCCGAGCACGGTGAGCAGGCCGTGCGGACCTGGCGGGGCGAGGCGGCCGAGGAGATCGAGGAGCTGGCCATCGCCGTGGAGCCGGACACCAAGCCGGCCCCGGCCAAGGAGGACCGGCCCGCCGCGGCGTCGCCCGCGGCCGCTCCGGCGAAGAAGCCCGTGGCGAAGAAGGCTCCGGCCGCGCGCAAGACCACCACGGCGAAGAAGACGACGCCGCCGGCCAAGTGACGGCCGCGCGGACCCCGTCTGCGGTCACGCACCGTCACACACACGGGTGATCGGTAACGGGTCGGGCACTCCTGGGGTGCCCGGCCCGTTCTCCGGGTGACGGGCGGGCGGTTGCGGGTACGGTGACCGCGTAGGACTAGCCGACACGGGTGGTGGACGTTGTGCTGATGCAGGGGTTCGTCGGGTTCATGTGGCTGTTGAGCATGGCCCTGATCCTTTTCAGCGGCTTCGCGCTGATCGACGCCGCCGTCCGCCGCGAGGACGCCTACCGCGCGGCCGACAAGCAGACCAAGCCCTTCTGGCTGATCATCCTCGGGCTCGCCTTCGTGGTGAACCTGATCTTCAACATCCTGTCGTTCCTGCCGATCATCGGCCTGATCGCGACGATCGTCTACATGGTCGACGTCCGCCCGGCCCTGCGCGGCCTGCCCGGCGGCGGCCGGGCCCGCCGGGGTTCGAACAGCGACGGCCCCTACGGGCCGTACAACGGCGGACGGTGAGTCCGCACCGCCGGTAGGACGCCGGGCCCGCCGAGCGCCGGGCAGGCCCTACGGCACCCGGTCCAGCAGCAGCACGGCCACGTCGTCCGTCAGCTCGCCGCCGTTCAGTGCGCGGACCTCCTTGACCGCCTCCCGCAGCAGCCGCTCGCCGCGCAGTCCCTGCGCCAGCTGCCGGCTGATCATCTCCACCATGCCGTCCTGGCCGAGCCGCTCGCGGCCCCGCCCGACGTGGCCCTCGATCAGGCCGTCGGTGTAGAGCATCAGGCTCCACTCCCGGCCCAGCTCCACCTGTAGCCGCGGCCAGCGGGCCCTCGGCAGCAGGCCCAGGGCGGGACCGTTGTTGTCGTACGGCAGCAGCCGCGGCGCGCGGCCGGGGCGGGCGACCAGCGGGGCCGGGTGGCCGGCCAGGCACAGGCCCGCGCGGCGGCCGTCCGGCGCGATGTCGACCGTGCACAGGGTCGCGAAGATCTCGTCGTCCGAGCGCTCGTGCTCCAGCACCTGCTGGAGCGTGTTCAGCAGTTCGTCGCCGCACAGGCCCGCCAGCGTCAGCGCGCGCCAGGCGATGCGCAGCTCCACGCCGAGCGCCGCCTCGTCGGGGCCGTGACCGCAGACGTCACCGATCATGGCGTGCACGGTGCCGTCCGGGGTGCGCACGACGTCGTAGAAGTCGCCGCCGAGCAGGGCGCGGGAGCGGCCGGGGCGGTAGCGGGCGGCGAAGCGCAGCTGGGAGCCGTGCAGCAGCGGCGTGGGCAGCAGGCCCCGCTCCAGCCGGCGGTTCTCCTGGGCGCGCAGCCGGCCCTCGGCGAGCCGGCGCTCGGCGGTGTCGGAGCGTTTGCGTTCCACGGCGTAGCGGATCGCGCGGCTCAGCAGCCTGCCGTCCAGCTCGTCGCGGAAGAGGTAGTCCTGGGCGCCCACGCGCACCGCCTCGGCGCCGCGCTCGGCGTCGCCGGACGCGGTGAGGGCGAGGACGGCGTGCCGCGGCGCGAGCTCCAGTACGTGCCGCAGGACGGACAGCTCGTCGTCGTCGGCCCGGCCGGGCGCGGGCAGCGCGAGGTCCAGCAGGATGCAGTGGACGTCGTCGGTCAGCAGCCGCTCGGCCTCGGTGAGGTTGCGGGCGGTGCGGATCCGGATCGGCTTGCCTGCCTGGTCGAGCAGTTCGGGCACGATCGGTGAGCCGCCGGGGTCGTCCTCGATCAGCAGCAGTGTGAGGTTGGTGTCGGTACTCGTGCCGGTGGTCGTCCTGGCCTTCTCTTCCGTCTGCGCTTCCTCGCGCGGAGCCTCGGTACCGGGATCACCGGACGCGCCGGGGAGGCCGCGGACTTCGGGCGCGGCCTGCGCCTGACCACTCTCCACGGCCGGGATCGCTCTCTGCCGCGGTACGGGTACGGGCATTGTCCTGGATTCCTTCCCTCCCCCTGAGGGCATGGCGGGTGCGAGGGACCTCGACCGCCGACCGGGACCATAGCGGGTGTCGGCGCCGCAGCGGAATGGTGTGCGGCACGCCGTCCGGCGGCCGACCACTGTCATATGCCACGTTTCGTACCGCAGTTGGACAGGACGCCGTCCGGTGGGGGATGACGAAGCTCACGTCCGCCCGGGGCTCGGCCGCCGGGGGCCGTGGGGTGGGTCACGTGGCCCACGTCACCGGGTACCCCCGGGCCCGGCAGGCCGGTTCCTCAGCCCGCCGCCGGGCGGACGACACCCAGGATCGGCATCGAACCCGCGCCCGCGACCGTGATCGTCCGTCCCGGCCGCGGGGCGTGCACCATCGCGCCGTCGCCCACGTACATCCCGACGTGGCTGGCGTCGCCGAAGTAGATGATCAGGTCGCCGGGGCGCATGTCCTGGACGGCGACACGCCGCAGCCGCTGCCACTGCTCCTGCGAGGTGCGCGGGATGGCGCGGCCGGCGGCCGCCCAGGCCTGGGAGGTCAGTCCGGAGCAGTCGTAGGCCTTGGGGCCCTCGGCGCCCCACTCGTAGGGCTTGCCGATCTGCCCGGTGGCGAACTCCACGGCTTTCTCGCCCTGCTCGGTGGCGGACTCCACGGCTTTCTCGCCCTGCTCGGTGGCGGACTCCACGGCCTTCTCGCCCTGCTCGGTGGCGGACTCCCCGGCCTTCTCGCCCTGCTCGGTGGCCGTGCCGTCGATCTCGTCGAGAATGCCGGAGCCGAGCCAGGCGGTCTGCGCGCGCCGGGCGGCCTCGGCCTCCAGCCGGGCCAGGCGCGCCTTCTCCTCCTGCGCCAGCTGGGACTCCAGCTTCCGCGCCGCCTCGATCCGTGCCTCGATCCGCTGCTGGGCCGTGGCCTTCGCCTCGCGGTTGACCTCCAGCTCCTTCTCCTGGGCGGAGGCGTCCTGGGCGTACTGCTCCACGTCCTGCTGGGTGCGGGCCGTCTCCGTCAACAGGTGCTGGGTGGCGCGCTCGCCCTGGCGGACGCGGCCGGTGCCGTCGAGGAACTCGCCCGGGTCGTCGCTGAGCACCAGCACGGCCTCGGGCGGCAGGCCGCCGGTGCGGTACTGCGCGGCCGCCGCGGCGCCGGCGAGCCGTCGCAACTCGGCGAGCCGCTCGCGGCCTTCGGCGATCCGCTCGGCCAGCGCGGCGACCTCGGCGGACTGCCGCCGGGCCTGCTCATCCGCCGCGTTGTAGGCGTCGGTGGCGGCGGCGGCCTCGCGGTAGAGCGTGTCGAGCCGCTTGCGGACGGCCTCCAGCTCGGCGTTGGTGGCGGGGGCCGGGCCGGCGGTCGCCGAGGAGGTGGGGGCCGGTGCGGGTGCCGCGAACGCCGCGCCGGGTGCCGTCAGCACGGTCACCGCGCCGACCACGGTCACGGCCGCCGCGATCAGGCCGCGCTTGCCCCTGGCCATACCTCTTCCCCCCACCTGATTGCCCGTCAGTAAGGTTGGACGCCCGGGCGATCGTGCCATGCCCCGGCGCGAAACGACAGAGGGGGTGACTCCCCGCCCCGTTCCGGCCGTCGCACGGCGATCCTCCCCCGTCTTGGTGACGAACGTCGCACGGAGATCGTTCCGCGCGATCCGGCTCCCCGGGGAAACGAGGGGCGAAGTCCGCCCGTCCGCACTCCCAACGCCACCGAACGGTCCGGCCCCCCCGGCCTTCCCGCGCGGGCGCCGATGCCGCCGGGCGGGCGCACGTCGCCGTTCGCACGTGCGCGGCGTCTAGGCAGCCGTTCGCACGCGCGCGGCGTCGAGGCAGTCGGGCGGGCTTGAGGGGTTCGGGGCGCGAGGCGCCACGGCCGTCCGGGGCGGGCTCCCGGGCCCCGCCACGGCTGTCCGGGGCGGGGCCCGGACGTACGCACGCGGGGCGCCGACGCCGGGCGGGGGCGATTCGGGCCGTTCACGCGCGGGCGCCGACGCCGCCGGGGGGCGCTCCGGATCGTTCGCGCGCCCCGCGTCGGCTCCGCCGGGGGCGCGCTCCCGGTCGTTCGGGCGCCCGGCGCCCCAGGGCGAGCGCACCCCGGTCGTTCACGCGTGCGGGGCCAGTGTCTCCCAGCGCACGGTCACCTCGCCCTGGCGCCATCGTGCGGGGCCGTCCGTGACCGGCCAGTCGGCGGTCAGGGTGCGTACGGCCCGGATCCAGCGCTGGCGGGCGCCGTACGAGGCGTAGGGCGCGGCGGCCGCCCAGGCGCGGTCGAAGTCGCGCAGGAAGGCGTGCACCGGCTCGCCGGGGACGTTGCGGTGGATCAGCGCCTTGGGCAGGCGTTCCGCCAGGTCCGAGGGGCGTTCCAGGGAGCCCAGCCGGGTGGCGAAGGTCACCGTGCGCGGGCCCTCCGGGCCGAGCGCGACCCACACGTGCCGCCGGCCGATCTCGTCACAGGTCCCCTCGACCAGCAGCCCGCCCCGCGAGCCGGTCGCCGGATCGGCCGGCGCGAGCCGCGCGCACAGCCGCTCCCACGCGCCGGCGACCTCCGCCTCGTCGTACTGCCGCAGGACGTTGGCCGCGCGGATGAGGTGGGGCCGCTGGGGAAGCGGGACCTCGAAGCCGCCGTGCCGGAAGGCGAGCCCCTCGCGCGCGTACGGCCGCGCGGCGGCCACGCGCGCGGGTTCGATCTCGACGCCGACCACGCGCGCGCCGGGCGCGGCCGCGCGCAGCCGGACGAGCAGTTCGACGGCGGTCCAGGGGGCGGCGCCGTAGCCGAGGTCGACGGCGAGCGGGTCGGCGGCGCGGCGCAGCTCGCGGCCGTGCACGGCGGCGATCCAGCGGTCCATGCGCCGCAGCCGGTTGGGATGGGTCGTCCCGCGCGTCACCGAGCCCACGACGGGGGTCCGCGCGTCCGGGCGCAGCCGGGCGTGGGGGAGGGTCGCTGCACGGGCTGTCATACGTACGAGGGTAGGGGCGTCCGGCGCGTGCCACGGAGCCGCGGAGCCGTGGCCGTACGCTTCCGCGTCTCGGACGGTTGAGCGGTAACTGGTAATGATTCGGTAAAAAACCCTCGGCCGGACAGCCCGCCGGAAATGGAGCGGCTCACTGCGGTGTTCGCATCCGTCGGAGGGCCCGGCGTCCTCGGACAGGCATGCCCGCGGCAGGGAGGAACGGCACGTGAGCCAATACGTCAGCAGGCTCGGTCGCCGCTCCCCGGCGACCCCCTCGCGGCTCCGGCTGGTCCACCGCCGCCCCCGCCGCGTCGCGATGCTCTCCGTGCACACCTCCCCGCTCCACCAGCCGGGCACCGGCGACGCCGGCGGCATGAACGTCTACATCGTGGAGCTCGCGCAGCGGCTCGCCGCGCTCGGCGTCGACGTGGAGATCTTCACCCGCGCGACCACCGCCGCCCTGCCGCCCGCCGTGCAGCTCGCCCCCGGCGTACTCGTCCGGCACGTCGACGCGGGCCCCTACGAGGGCCTCGCCAAGGAGGAACTCCCGGCACAGCTGTGCGCCTTCACGCACGGCGTGATGCAGGCGTGGGCCGGCCACCGCCCCGGCCACTACGACCTCGTGCACTCCCACTACTGGCTCTCCGGGCACGTCGGCTGGCTCGCCGCCCAGCGCTGGGGCGTCCCCCTGGTGCACGCCATGCACACCATGGCCAAGGTCAAGAACGCCAGCCTGGCCGACGGTGACACGCCCGAGCCCGCCGCCCGCGTCATCGGCGAGACCCAGATCGTCGCCGCGGCCGACCGGCTGATCGCCAACACCGCCGAGGAGGCCGACGAGCTGGCCCGGCACTACGCCGCCGACCGCGCCAAGGTCGCCGTGGTGCATCCCGGGGTCAACCTCGACCGCTTCCACCCGGCCGACGGCCGGGCCGCCGCCCGCGCCCGCCTCGGCCTGCCCCAGGAGGCGCTGATCCCCCTGTTCGCGGGCCGCATACAGCCCCTGAAGGCCCCCGACGTGCTGGTGCGCGCGGTCGCCGTCCTGCTCGACGAGCGCCCCGACCTGCGCTCCCGCCTGGTCGTCCCGGTCGTCGGCGGCCCCAGCGGCAGCGGCCTCGCCAAGCCGGAGGGCCTGCAGAAGCTGGCCGCGCGGCTCGGCGTCGCCGACGTCGTGCGGTTCCGCCCGCCGGTCGGCCAGGACCAGCTCGCGGACTGGTTCCGGGCCGCGTCCGTGCTGGTCATGCCGTCGTACAGCGAGTCCTTCGGCCTGGTCGCCATAGAGGCGCAGGCCGCCGGTACGCCGGTGCTGGCCGCGGCGGTGGGCGGCCTCCCGGTCGCCGTCCGGGACGGCCGGACCGGTTTCCTCGTCCAGGGGCACGACCCGGCGGCGTACGCGCGCGTGCTGCGCGACTTCGCCGACGACCCGCGGCTGACCGACCGGCTGGGCGCGGCCGCGGCCCACCACGCCCGCTCCTTCGGCTGGGACGTCTCGGCCGAGGCCACCGCGGAGGTCTACACGGCGGCCCTGCAGGCCCACCGCCGCCGCTCCCGGGCCCGCCACGGCTGACGTACGCCTGGGCCCGCCACCACGGCCGCCGCTCCCGGGCCCGCCACGGCTGACGTACGCCCGGGCCCGCCGCGGCTGACGTACGCCCGGGCCCGCCGCGGCTGACGTACGCTCGGGCACATGACGGCAGCAGAGCAGCGGGCGGCGCAGGTCATCGAGGACGTGTTCAAGGACGCGGAGCTGGAGTGGGAGAGCCCCGCGCCCGGCCACTACGTCGTCAAGCTCCCCGGCACCCGCAAGCTGTCGACGACCGTGTCCCTGATCGCCGGCCGGCATTCCCTGTCGCTGAACGCCTTCGTGATCCGCCACCCCGACGAGAACGAACCGGCCGTCCACCGCTGGCTGCTGGAGCGCAACCTCAAGCTGTACGGCGTCAGTTACGCCGTCGACCCGCTCGGCGACATCTACGTCACCGGCAGGCTGCCGCTCGCCTCCGTCACCGCGGAGGAGGTCGACCGGCTGCTCGGCCAGATCCTGGAGGCCGCCGACGGCGCCTTCAACACCCTGCTGGAGATGGGCTTCGCCACCGCGATCCGCAAGGAGTACGCCTGGCGCGTCTCGCGCGGCGAGTCCACCCGCAACCTGGAGGCGTTCGCGCACCTGCTTCAGCGCGAGGATTCCGAGGGCGGCACCCCGTCCCGGTAGCGCCCCGGCGTCACCCCCACCAACCGCCGGAAGTGGCGGGTGAGATGGGCCTGGTCGTAGAACCCGGTCGCGGCCGCCGTCTCGGCCGGTCGGGCACCGGCCAGCAGCAGCCGCCGGGCGCGCTCGACGCGCCGCGAGTTCAGGTACTGGTGCGGCGCGATGCCGTACGCGCCGCTGAACGCCCGCACCAGATGGGCGGGATGGGCCTGGAGCAGCGCGCCGGCCTCGGTCAGGGACAGGCCCCGGACGACCCGCTCGTCGAGGAGTTCGCGCAGCCGGCGGGCGAGGGCGGGGTCGGGGCGCGGGCCGGTGGTGGCCGGCCGGGAGCGCAGATGGGCGCGCAGCCGGTCCCCGACGAGCGCCAGCCGGCTCTCGGCCTCCAGTTCGTCGCCGGGGGCCGCGAGCGCGCCGTGCAGGTGCCCGACGCGCCGACGCAGCACCGGGTCGCGCAGGTCGGGCGCGTCGACGGCGGGCCCGATCAGGTCGTCGGGGAGCAGCGAGCCGTCCAGGTACAGCACCCGTTTGCGGAAGCCGTGCGGGGTGGCGGCGGAGCCGTTGTGCGGGACGTGCGGCGGCAGCAGGGTCACCGTGTCGTGCGGGGTGCCGTGCTCGTGCCGGTCCAGGTCGTAGCGCACGGCGCCGTCGTCCACGATCAGCAGCGTCCACGCCTCATGGACGTGCATCGGGTAGGCGTACTCGGTGAAGCGGGCGTGGAAGACCTCGACGACGCCCGCGACGGGCGGCCGCCAGGCGGAGACCTCCCGCTGCTGGGCCATGCAAGAAACGTACAAGACAAGGTCGTACGGTGATCGGCACGGTGGTGCCATGAACGATTCCGCACCGGTCCGCGCCGACCGCTTCGACACCAAGATCGCCGTGCTGCTCCGCGAGGACCTGGTGACCTGGCAGCGGTTGAACGTCACCGCCTTCCTGGTCAGCGGCCTCGGCACGCGGGTCCCCGAGGTGATCGGCGAGCCCTACGAGGACGCCGACGGGGTGCCCTGCCTGCCGATGTTCCGCCAGCCCGTGCTGGTCTTCGAGGGCACCGAGGAGACGCTGGCCGCGTCCCACGCGCGCGTGCTCTCCCGCGGCCTGACGCGCGCGGTGTTCACCTCGGACCTGTTCGCGACGGGCAACGACCACGACAACCGGGCGGCCGTGAGGGCCGTGCGGACCGTGGAGCTGGATCTGGTGGGACTCGCCGCGTACGGGCCGCGCAACGCCGTGGACAGGGCCTTCAAGGGCGCCCGGACGCACCCGTGAGGCCGTGGCTCGCGCGGCGCTGACCTCGGGCTCCACCGCCGCCGGCGCCGGGCCGGCGGCCGGGTCACGGTGCGGCGGGCGGCGCGTCAGCACGCCGTACCCGAGCGCCGTTGTCAGTGGCTCAGGCGGCGCTCACGACTTACGCAGGGGATCGTCGGGCCTGCCACTCAACTGACGGGCAGCGTCGCTCGGGACGACCCCGGGACCGTACGCGCCGCCTTCTCGAAGCGGCTCGCGAACGGGTACCTGCGCTCCAGGAAGGCGTGGATGGCCGCCTGCGCCGCCGCCCGGGCCGCCGGGGCGGTGTCCACGTCGTTGAGGCAGAAGAAGTCGACGTCCTCGCCGGCCTCCAGCCGGGCCAGCCGCCGCCGCATGTCCGGGGTGCCCAGCTGCACGTAGCGGAAGCGGTACTCGGCCGGTACGGCCCGGCCGGTGGCGATCGCCCAGTGGTGGTGCAGCGTGGACGCCGGGGCCACGTCGGTCAGCGAGCGGAAGCGCGAGTACGCGGTGCGCCGCAGCTCCTCGATCTCCAGGCCCTCCATCTCCCGCATCACCGACAGCAGTTGCGGATGCGGGGTGTGCAGCGACTTGTGGGTGATCTGCCGGCCGTGGAAGCGCCGGACCACCTCACGGGTGTTCTTCCCCGCGGAGTTGGGCGCCGGCTCCATCGGGTGCGGGTCGCCGACCCCGAGCTTCAACGGGGACAGCGGGATCCGGGCGATGCCGTTGCCGTGGAAGAAGTGCTCCGCCCCGACCGGCCGGTTGACGAAGACGTCGTCGTTGAAGTACAGGTACCGGTCCGACAGGCCCGGGATGTGGTGCAGCCGGCTCTCGATGGCGTGCGAGTTGAACACGGGCAGCGCGTCGGCCGGGAGGATGTCCCGGTGGTCGACCACCGTCAGGCCCTCCGCCTCCGGGTCCAGCCAGTCGGGCACCTGCGCGTCGGTCACCAGGTAGACGTGCCGGACGAACCCGGCGTACATCTCCAGCGAGCGCAGCGCGTACTTCAGCTCGTCGTGGCTGGTGTAGCGGGAGGCGCCGGTCTCGCGCGGGGCGATGGCGTTGTCGGAGCCCTCCTGGTGGGCGCGGCGCTTCGCGGCCATCGCCGGGTCCTCGCCGTCGACCCAGGTGTAGACGGCGTCGACGGGGAAGTCGACCTCGTCGACACCCGGCTCGGCGAACGGGGCGAACGTGGGCACCGGGCGGCGCGGGCCGGCCGCCACGGCCGGCTGCTGCGCCGACACCGGGAGCACCTCGGAGACGGGGTTGCGGCGCGGTGCGACGAGCGCCGACTCGAAGACCTCCGTCAGCTGCCGGCCGGGCACGCTGAGATGGGCGGGGTCCGCGCGCAGTTCCCGGCCGGGCCGCCAGAACTCGATGTCGCAGCCCGTCTCCAGACCGCCGAGCACCTGTCCCCGCGGGCCGAGGCGCACCTCGCCGGTGCGCAGCACCGCGGCCCGCCGCAGCGCCCGCGGCAGCCTGCCGTCGGCCCACAGCACCGCCCGCACCGCGCCGCCGTCCGGACCGACCCCGGCCACGAAGGCGGCGGTGCCGGCCAACTCCCGCGCGGCCTGCGCCAGCACCGCGTCGCGGTGGCCCTCCGCGACGCCGACCACCTGCCGCGCCCCGCCGCGCCGCGGTTCCGCCGGGACCAGGAAGTACGGCACGCCGGCCGCGTCCAGCAGGGCGCCGACCCGCTCCAGGTCGGTGGCGGCGGCGTCCAGGGCGGTGTAGCCGCCGACCGTACGCCCGTACAGCCGGGCCGGTCCGCAGCTGATCCGGCGCAGTCCGGGCACGGCGGCCCGCAGCCGCCTGCGGGCGCGGGCCGAGCGCAGTGCCCACAGCCGGGCCGACAGCCAGAGCCCCAGGCGCACCACGAGGTCCCGGGCGGCCCGCAGGCCCGGGAACGCCGCCAGGCGGTGACGGATGTCCATGACCGCGCCCTGTCAGCGCTGCTTCTCGGCGGCGCCGGTCTGCTTCTCGTACGGGCCGGGGAACGGGAAGTAGTCCTCCAGGAACTGGTGCATCCGCACGCTGACCTGCTCGCGCTCCTCCGGCGCCACGTCGACGTCGTTCAGGCAGAAGAAGTCGAAGCGGCGGTTGTTGCGCAGGTCGGCCAGCCGCTGGTCGGCGTCCGGGCGGCTGATGTTGACGTACCGGAAGCTGAACCTGCCCGGCACACCGCGGCCGGTCATCAGCGCGTACTGGTACAGCAGCGGGGCCGTCATGGCGATGTCCGTCGGCGAGCGGAAGCGGGACGCCGTGGTGCGGGCGATCTCCTCCGGCCACAGCTCCTCCAGCGCGAGCAGCGTCTCGCGCTGCTGCGGGAGCGGGGTGTGCATGAAGTTGTTCGTCGTCATCCGGCCGAACTTCTCCAGCAGCAGCCGGCGCACGTTCTTGCTGGCGGAGTTGGTGGCCGTCTCCTCGGCGTGCGGCTTGCCGACGCCGATCTTCAGCGGGGAGACCGGGATCCGCATCAGGCCGCTGCCGTGGAAGAAGTGCTCCGGGGTGATCCGGCGGCCGACGAACACGTCGTCGTTGAAGTACAGGTAATGGTCGGACAGGCCGGGGATGTGGTGCAGCCGGGTCTCGATCGCGTGCGAGTTGAAGACCGGCAGGACACCCTCGGGGAAGATGTCGCGGTGGTCGACGACCGTGATGCCGTCGGCCCGGTCGTCGAGCCAGTGCGGCTGCTGGCCGTCGGTGACGATGTAGACGTGCCGCACGAAGTCGGCGTACATCGCCAGCGAGCGCAGCGAGTACTTCAGCTCGTCGTGGCTGGTGTAGCGGGAGGCGTTGGTCTCCTTGTCCAGGATCTCGGCCGTGCCGCGCTCCTGGTACCGGGCCCGCTTGGCCCGCATCGCCGGCTCCTCGCCGTCGACCCAGGTGTAGACGATGTCCACGGGGAAGGTGACACGGCTCACGGTCGGCAGGGTCAGCGGGGCGAAGCTCGGCAGCTCGCGGTCGCCGACCCGCACCGTGGCGGGCTTCTGCTCGGAGGCCGGCAGTACGTCCGTTATGCCGTTGTTGCGCGGGCTGATCAGGGACTCGCGGAAGACGTCCTCGGACGCCTGCGGCTGCACCTTCGCCAGCCGCTGCTCGCCCCTGTCGGAGGCGAGCACCTCGGCCCCGTCCTCCCAGAACTCCACGTCGCAGGCCAGCTCCGGCCCGGCCAGCAGCTGGCCGGCGGGCCCGAGGTGGTTCTCCCCGACCCGCAGCACCGGCGCCCTGCGCAGCCCGGCCGGCAGCGCGCCGTCCATGAACATCGCGGGGTGCTTGAGCTGGCCGCCCGGCAGCGGACGGCCGATGAACACGGCCTTGCCCGCGTTGCGCGCCTCCAGCGCGGTCAGGAACCGGTCCCGGTCGGCGGCGTTCACCCCCACCGTGTGACGGACCCGGGAGGTCGGCACCAGGAAGTAGGAGATCCCCTCCTGCTCCAGCGCCGCGACCACCAGGTCGAGGTTGGCGGCGGCCGCCTCGGCGGCGGTGAACCGGGAGACCACCCGGCCGTAGAGCCGCTGGCCGCGGACGGCCACCGGGCGCAGCACCGGGTCGCCGACCGCTGCCCTGCGGCGCCGCCGCATGGTACGCAGCTGCCACACTCGCTCAGCGGCCTTCCGCTCTACTCGCGGTCGCATCCGCCGCGCAAAGGAACGCACGGTCACCTTCTGGCTCCTCCTCGTATACCCCCGGCACCTGTCCTGTGATGAGCAGACATACCGACGTGGTGATGGGTTGCAGAGGAATTTACTTGAAGTTCAGGGAGTAAGTGGCCCCGGCATCGGCGCACCGGCCTTAGGTAGGCTCGAAGCCATGGCCGACGCACCGTACAAGCTGATCCTCCTCCGCCACGGCGAGAGCGAGTGGAACGAGAAGAACCTGTTCACCGGCTGGGTGGACGTCAACCTCACCGCGAAGGGCGAGAAGGAGGCGACGCGCGGCGGCGAGCTGCTGAAGGACGCCGGTCTGCTGCCCGATGTGGTGCACACCTCACTTCAGAAGCGCGCCATCCGCACGGCGCAGCTGGCCCTGGAGGCCGCCGACCGCCTCTGGATCCCGGTCCACCGCAGCTGGCGCCTGAACGAGCGCCACTACGGCGCCCTGCAGGGCAAGGACAAGGCGCAGACCCTGGCCGAGTTCGGCGAGGAGCAGTTCATGCTGTGGCGCCGCTCCTACGACACCCCGCCGCCGGCGCTCGACCGCGACGCCGAGTACTCCCAGTTCTCCGACCCGCGCTACGCCACCCTCCCGCCGGAGCTGCGCCCGCAGACGGAGTGCCTGAAGGACGTCGTCAACCGCATGCTGCCGTACTGGTTCGACAGCGTCGTCCCCGACCTCCTCACCGGCCGCACGGTCCTGATCGCCGCCCATGGCAACTCGCTGCGCGCCCTGGTCAAGCACCTGGACGGCATCTCCGACGCCGACATCGCGGGCCTGAACATCCCGACCGGCATCCCGCTCTCCTACGAACTGGACGCCGACTTCAAGCCGGCCAACCCGGGCGGCACGTACCTCGACCCGGACGCGGCCGCGGCGGCGATCGAGGCGGTCAAGAACCAGGGCAAGAAGAAGTAACGGTCCACGAACAAGCCCCCTGCCTGCGGGTTCTCCGCCGGGAGGGGGCTCGTTGCTGTACTGGGGCCGCCGCTGGGCCGTGGCGCTTAGAGGCGGGTGATCCTCATGCGAACCGAAACGACGAGCGCCACCAAAGCGGCGATGGCTACGTCAGCCCCGGCCTGGACGCCCAGCCATGCGCCGCCGAGACCGACGAGCGGGAACGGCAGGGGGTGGAGGGTGAGGTCGATGCGGAGGCCTCGGCGTGGCACCATGGCCTTCTCCATGCGGGTCATGCGTTGTCCGTTCTGTAGGCAATAACCGATCCCATGGAAAGGAGAGGTCGCCCCCCTACGGGCGACCTCTCCGGCATATCGGTGACAAGACCTTACTTACCGTGCGGGGGAATAACAAACTCGCAGCTAAAGCGGGTGCGCCTCGCCCTTAAGCCGCATACCAGCTTCTCCTGACGACCTCGCTGACGGTTGACGATCCCGGTAAGCATGCCCTTACCTTGCACGCAAGAATCCATTGAACCGTCGAACCAGAAAACCGTCGAACCGTTGATTCGGTTTCTGGGCGGCCGGGTGGCCGGGCGGCCAGGTGGGCGGGCGACCGGGCGGCCGGCTTAGTTTCGCGAGGACTCCCAACCCGAGGGAACTTTCGCGGATGACATTTACACTTTCAGTCGTCCATGATTTCGCGAGGACTCCCAACCCGAGGGAACTTTCGCGGATGACATTTACACTTTCAGTCGTCCATGATTTCAGCGGATGGGCGGTTTGTACCTAAGGGTTGTCCCGTAACTGCTGTTCACGGGTGAGATGATCTTGCTGTGTCTGGTGTGATCACGGCGTTGGAGCCCTCCTGGATAGCCCCGTTTACCGGGCTGAGCCCGCGCCAGTTCGGCAAGCTGATCACCGCGCTCCGGCGTGAGGGTGCGGACCCGGTACGCAGGGGCCGCCCCTGGAGCCTGTCGCTGGAGGACCGCGTGCTCCTGGTCGCCGCGTACTGGCGCACGAACCTGACCCTGCGCCAACTGGCCCCACTGTTCGGGGTGTCCAAATCCGCGGCCGACCGCATCATCGGCCACCTCGGGCCCGCGCTCGCGCTCCAGCAACGCAAGCGGTTCCGCAAGGACACCGTGCTGATCGTGGACGGCACGCTCGTTCCCACCCGCGACCACACCATCGCCGAGCAGTCCAAGAACTACCGGTACTCCACCAACCACCAGGTCGTCATCGATGCTGACACCAGGCTCGTCGTCGCGGTCGGCAGGCCGCTGCCCGGCAACCGCAACGACTGCAAGGCATGGGAGCTGTCCGGCGCGAAAGACGCCGTGGGCAAGACCACCGTCATCGCAGACGGCGGCTACCGGGGCACCGGCCTGGTCATCCCGCACCGACGCGAGAGAGGCCAGACCGAACTCCCGGACTGGAAGGAGGAGCACAACGCCTCCCACCGCAAAGTCCGCGCCCGCGTCGAACACGTCTTCGCCCGGATGAAGGGCTGGAAGATCCTCCGCGACTGCCGGCTGAAGGGCGACGGCGTTCACCACACCATGCTCGGCATCGCCCGCCTGCACAACCTCGTCCTTGCCGGGTGACACAGAAACCAGCAGGCCACCAGCCACGTCAGAGATCATTTACGGGACAACCCTTAGGGCTTGCAGATCATCAAGGTGTTGCTTCCCGTCCCATGGCTCGTTGATGTGGT
>NZ_JBHMCY010000037.1:0-74956 GCF_042430725.1 Streptomyces cinereospinus
CGACGACGAGCCGTCGGCGAACCCGCTGGATAGATCACGAAACCGCACTGGAGTATTAAGCTGCCGACGAAACTCACCGCTCAGCCGCCGAAGGCGACGGCCACCAGAAGCCCGTCGCGCGCGAGCCAGCGGCCGGTGAAGTCACGCCGGTCAGCGACCAGGACGGTGGCCCGGAAGGTGTGGTCGGCCGGGTCGAACACCACGGTTACGTCGCGGAAGGTCAGTCCGGTCCCAGTGTCCGGGAACCACGCCTTGTAGACCGCTTCCTTCGCGCAGAACAACAGCCGGTCCCAGTTGGCCAGTCGGGAGTGTGACGCCTCCAGTGCCGCCAGCCGTTCGCGTTCCCCGGGCAGCGAAACCGTGCCGAGCACGCCCTCGCGCAACGGGCGCCAGGGCTCGGCGTCCACCCCCAGCGCACGCACGTCGTGCTGCCGCGCCACGACGGCGGCCCGGTATCCCCGGCAGTGCGTCATGCTCCCCACCACTCCGTCGGGCCAGCGCGACACCCCCCGCCCGTCCGGTACCAAAGGCGCGGGGGCGTGGCCGAGCGCGGTCAGGGCGCGGCGGGCGCACTGCCGGACCGTGGTGAACTCGCGGCGCCGCCCCTCGCTCACCCCGGCGACCGCGGCCCGCTCCTCGGGGCACAGGACGTCGTCCGTCACGTCGGCGCGGGCCTCGGCACCGGCCGCGTACGACGGCAACAGCCCCTCGATCAGCGGCTGTCGCACGTCATCCCCAGCACCGCGGCGCCCAGCACCGTGTCCGGGTCCGCGAGGTCGAAGGGCAGGTCGAAGTGGTGGCGTCCGGGCACGACGAGATCGGTCACCTCGGTGCCGCCCTCACGGGCGGCGGCGACGAACCGGTGGTGCTGCGCGGTGAACGCGTCCGTCTCGTTCTCGCCGAGGGCGACGACGAGCCGGGGAAGCCGGGTGGGCATGCGGTGCAGCGGGCTGCATTCGCGGGCCTCGTCGACGTCCATGCCGAGGGCGTCGTTGACGTAGGTGTGCCGCAGGGGCTCCAGGTCGTAGAGACCGCTGATCAGCGTCGCGGATGCGAACGTTCCCGAGGGGTGGGGGCCGTCGGCGTCGAGAAGCGCGCTCGCGACGAGGTGCGCCCCGGCGGAGTGACCGCCGAGGTGCACGGCCCTGGGCGCCATGGGCAGATGGGCCCGGCCGGTGCCGATACGGAGCAGGGAGTCGCTGACGGCCGCGGTGATGTCACGCAGCCGGTGACGCGGCGCCAGGCCGTAGCCGAGCGCTCCGAACGAGAACCCGGCGGCCAGGAAGTCCCGTGCGGCGAAGGCGGCCTCGGACCTGCTGAGTTCCTGCCAGTAACCACCGTGCACGAACACGAACAGCGGGGCGCGCGGATCGGGCGCCGGGAACAGGTCCAGCCGCTGCTCGGGCAGCGGGCCGCAGGGCACGCCCATGCGGACGGGGAGGTCGGCGCGGGCGCGGGCACTGTCGGCGGCGTACCGCGCGAGGTGAACGTCGAGGTCGGCGACGCGCGAGCTGGGCGAGTACTCCCGGTCGAGGCCGGTGCGCGCCGGGTCGGTCCCGGTCACGGCAAGGGGGTCCAGACCTCGGGCAGCATCCGGCGCAGGGCGGCACGCCACAGGTAACCGGCGCCCTCGGATCCGGCGGTGCCCACGGCCGTGCCGAGGAAGCGCTCGGCCAGCACGGCGTGCCGGGCCCGCCAGACGGCCGCGGCGTCGTCGAACTCGAGGAGGGCGAGCCGCACCCGCTCGGCGGCCGCCCTGTCCGCGCACGTGTCGACGAAGTCCCGGTAGGCCTCGGCCACCGTCCGTTCTCCGAGCCGCACTTCGAGCCGGGCCCGGTCCTCCTCGGTGAAGCCGGCCGTGGTCAGGTAGCGGGAGTCACGCAGGCCGCAGAGGAACTCGATCTCGCGGAACTGCGCGGACTGGAACCCGCTGGCGTCGCCCAGGGCGGTCCTGATGCCCTCGAACGCGGCCGGGGTCAACGTCGTGAGCCCGTCGAAGTGCCCGGTCAGCGTAGCCATGAGCCGCGGCAGTGGGACCGCCCGGCGCACGGCCTTGTCCGCGTCGCCCGCGTCCAGGGACGCGCGGATCTCCTCCAGATGACGCAGGGCGACGGCGAAGAGGATCTCGCAGGACTGGTGGGTGGCCAGGAAGAGGACGTGGTCCACGTCGTCGTCGTGGACGCGGGCGGTCCGCAACAGCTCGTCGAGCCGTAGCACTTGACCGTAGGGCAGAGCGACGGTCTCGGCAATCACGGGGGCCTTCTTCCTCGCGTACGGGGCCGAAAAGGAGCGTGTCCGTGAGCGTAGCCACGCGACGCGGGACGGATCACCGTGATCAAGCGGAGCCTTAAAGGGCCACCTCGGGCCCCACGTGAATTCTTCATCCGGCAGTGATGAACCCGGCACTGTGCGCGGCGAGGCCGACTTCGCAGAATCTTCCACGGAGCAGCACGCAGCACCAGCGAGGAACAGAAACACCCGCCACTAGACCACTAAGGAATGGACACATGAATCTGCTTTCCTCCGGCATTCGGCTGAAGGCCGCCGGCGCCGACACCGCCGTTCCCGCTCGCCCCACCCGGTCCGTCCTCGTGATCGAGGAACTCGACTCGGTGGCGGACCACATGGTCGCGCTCTCCACGTTCTGCGTCCAGGCCGAGACCGCTGCCCCGGCCGCCTCTCGGAGGGCTGGACGGCCCGACGCGTGAGACCTTCCGACGTACGGAAGGACGGGTCCCCCGTGCTCGCTTCGGGGGACGGTGTCCTGGTGGGTTTCAAGAGCCACCTCCGGCCCACGGTCCTGCCGGACGACGCGACGTACCTGGTGTCGCGCCGCGGCGTCACGGCACTGCACGGTCACCCGGCGGAGGTCCTGGTGCCGCTCCTGGACGGTACGCGCAGCCCGCACGCCGTGCTGCGCGAGGCGGCCCCGGTCCTCGGCATCGAGGACGCCGAGGCGGCACTGCGTGCCCTGGACGGTGCGGGTCTGCTGCGGTTCGACGTTCCCGAAGCGCCCCACGCGAACCCGGCCGCCGAGGCGTACTGGGACCTGATCGGCCTGGACGGCGGCCGAGCCGCGGCCACCGTCGCGGGCGCCACCATCGCGGTCGAGGCGCTGCCCGGAGTGGCGGCGGATCCCGTGGCGCGGGCCTGTCGCGTCGAGGGGATCACGATCTCCCCGCCCGGCACCGACGCCGACCTGTCCCTCGTCCTGTGCGACGACTATCTGTCACCCCAACTCGCCGCGGTGGACGCGGCACACCGCGCCGCCGGGCAGCCATGGCTGCTCGCGAAGCTGTGCGGGACGGACCCGTGGGTCGGTCCGGTGTTCCAACCGGACAACGGCCCCTGCTGGCACTGCCTTTCCGTACGGCTGCGCGGGCACCGCCACTCGGAGGTGCCGGTGCAGCGGGCCCTCGGGCTCGACGGGCCGCTCCCCCGCCCCGTCGCGTCCCTGGCCGCAGGACGTTCTCTCGCCATCGGCATCGCCGTCCTGGAGACGACGAAGTGGCTGGCCGGGGTGCGCGATCCGGAGCAGGGTCACATCCGCACGATGGACACGGTCCGTCTGCGCACCGCCTCGCATCCGGTGAGCCGGCGCCCGCAGTGCCCCGAGTGCGGGGATCCGGATCTGGTCACCCGGCGGGTGCGCGCCCCGTTCCGTCCGGTCTCACGCCTCAAGGCCGTCACCGTCGGCGGCGGCCACCGGGCGCTGACGGCACAGCAGATGCTCGGCACGTACGGTCATCTGGTGAACCCGGTGACCGGTGTCGTCAAGGAGATCAAACAGGCGCCCGGCTGCCCCGACTTCGTCACCTCCTACGTCTCCGGTCACAACCTGGCGATGGGGTCCGCGACGCTCGCCGGACTGCGCTCCGGTCTGCGCGCGCTCAGCGGCGGCAAGGGCCTGACCGAGACGGAGGCCCGCACCAGCGCCCTGTGCGAGGCGGTGGAGCGCTACAGCGGAACCCGGCACGGCGACGAGCCGGTGGTACGGGACTCCTACCGCGGCCTCGGCGCGGCGGCCCTGCACCCGAACGACTGCCAGCTGTACGCGGACCAGCAGTACGTCCAGCGGGAGCGCTGGAACGCGGCCCACTCCCGGTTCCAGCACGTCAACACCCGCTTCGACGAGACACGGCCCACCGACTGGACCCCTGTCTGGTCCCTGACCCACAACACTCAGCGCCTGTTGCCCACGTCGATGCTCTACTTCGCGGGGACGGGGACGGGCACCGAGCACAACGACGGTCTGTGGGCCGACTCGAACGGCAACGCCGCCGGCAGCAGTCCCGAGGACGCTCTCCTGCAGGGCTTCCTCGAACTGGTCGAGCGGGACGCGGTCGCCCTGTGGTGGTACAACCGCACCCGGCAGCCCTTGGTCGATCTGGACGCCTTCGACGAGCCCTACGTGGAGCGGCTGCGCCACGGATACCGGCGCGTCCACCGCGACATCTGGGTCCTCGACCTGACCTCGGACTTCGGGATCCCCGTCATGGCGGCGCTCTCCCGCCGTCTCGACAAACCGGCCCAGGACGTCATCTTCGGGTTCGGCGCCCACTTCGACCCGCGGACGGCTCTGCGGCGCGCGCTCACCGAGATGGGGCAGCTGCTGCCGGCGGTGTGCGACGTCCTGCCCGACGGGTCCGGGTACCGGATCGACGATCCCGAACCGACAGGCTGGTGGCGGCACGCCACGATCACCAACCAGGCCTATCTGACACCGGATCCCCAGGTGGCGCCGCGCGGCCCCGGTCACTGGCCCACCTCTCACCGCCCCGACCTCCTCGACGACGTTCACTCGATCACCGAGTTGGTCCGCACCACGGGCCTGGAACTCCTGGTGCTCGACCAGCGGCGTCCCGACCTGGGCCTGCCGGTGGTGAAGGTGATCGTTCCCGGACTGCGGCACTTCTGGGCCCGGTTCGCCCCGGGGCGCCTGTTCGACGTGCCGGTGAAGCTGGGTCGTCTCCGCGAGCCCACCTTGTACGAGAAGTTGAACCCCACACCACTCTTCGTCTGACAACGGCACCGCCTTGATGTGACCGCCGCGCCCAACCGTCTCGCTCCCCGCCGGGACGCTCCGCACGAGACGCTGCCCAAGGCCCCGCACCCAGCGCCGCCGGGTGCGGGACTTCGGCGAACCACTCGCTGCTCAGCGCCTTACCCGGGCGGGAGTACGGACGACCGGCCGAAGCCGGCGTCGGCCCGCATCCACGAACTCGACCAACCGACTACAGGGACAGTAGAGGCCTCGCAAATGGCTCGCCCGACTTCCTCAAGGGTCCGCATCCCCTCACCGATGAGCACGGTAACGGTGCGCCGGATCGCCACCCGCACGGAGTAGTCATTGGTGTCTACGCGGATGTAGTGGTCGCGCCCGATGCGGGTCTGCGCCCGCCACCAGGCGGGCGGATCGACGGGCGGCAGGGCTCGCATCCCGACCCGGTCGGCCTCCCAGCGTTCGGCGGCACGCGCCTGCAGAGTGCGGTGCAGGCGCCGGTTCGCGACGGCCAGCCAGGCCGTGAGCTGGGTGTTGAAGTCGCCGCTGCCGCTGAACGTGCGGCCGGGCAGGACCGAGGTCCTGAGTTAGCCGTTCGCCCGCTCGACCAGCCCTTTCGCTTCCGCGTCGCGGGGCCGGCAGAGATGGATCTTGGTGGCGAGCAGGCCCGCGCATGCGGCGAACTCCGCGGTGAGCTTGCCGCGGCCGACCCCGGCCTCGTTGTCCCAGACCATCGTTTTGGGCACGGCACCCCATCCGTTCAGCAGCCGCCAGTGGCCGTCGATCAGGTCGCCGGTGGTTCGGGAGGGCAGCATCCGCGCGGCGATCACCCGCGAGTAGCCCGACACCGCTATCGTCGACCAGTAGCGGCCCGGCCGCCACGGTGAGCGTCACAGTTGCGCAGGGGTTCATGTTCACCGTCGCGCGCTACGCGTCGCAAAACTCGCGCCGTGCCGTGCCTGTCGAGGCCCCGCGCGTCCTCCCCAGCGCGACGAGCGCCGTACGGACGATGCGCGTTCAGATCCGAACGGCCCACGTGTTCGGCATGACACCCCGAGAAACCGCTCGCGCCGTCGAGTGGGCGGATTCCGGGTGGCTTCACGCCCTCGGACTCCTCAACTCGGGCCAACGCTGCGGCTTCACCTTGGTATTCGGGAACGGGGCGGTCGCCGAGTGGTCGGTGTGCCCCCTGCGATACCTCGAACTGCGGACGGCCGACCCGTGCCGATCCAACGAACGCAGCTACCCCCGAACGGAATTGAGTTCATGAGTACGACGATCATCACGGAACACCCCGCATGGCTGACTACGCCCGAGGGCGAGCGTGCCCGCGTCGTCGAACACCAGGGGGCCGCGTGGCTCGCCGTCTGGAGCGACAAGGCTCGACACCTGGCCCTGTGGCCGCTTACGGGTGACGCCGCCGCCGAGCAGCCTCCCGTCGCCTGCACGTCCTCGATTGAGCTGCCCGCCGCGCCCGACGGCGCCGAGCCTCTGCTCGACGAGCTCGTGTCCCTCGGCACGGTGGCTCGCCTCAACAACCCCTCGTTGTGGGACGCGATCGTTACCGCGCTGCTCCGGCAAGTCGTGACCGCAGGGCAGGCCAGGAAGCGGCACCACAGCCTCTACGCCGCGTACGGGCGCGGCTTCACCACGGCCGCCGGCGAGCTCTCCCTCGCCCCAACTCCCGAGACCCTGCTGCAACTCTCCGACAAGGGGTACGCCGCCGTCGGGTGCAGGTTCAACACCAGCGCCCTACGCGCCGCCGCCGAGGCATACCTCGACCGCGGCGAAATGTGGGCGACCCTCGACGCCGAAAGCCTGATCAAAGAGCTCGTCGAGGTACCTCGCATCGGCCCGTGGACCGCGGCAGCAGCAGCGGCCGACTACACGGGCGACTTCTCGATCTACCCGCACGGTGACCTCGCCGTGCACACGTGGGCCGGCAAAGCGGCACCCGGGCTCGCCTTCCCGGGTTCCGACCGCGAGCGTGGCAGGACACGGGCCGGATGTTCACTCAGGAAAACGGCGAGTGGATTCACCCGGGCTGGCTGACCGACCAGTTCGAGCGGCTCGTCGAGCTGTCCGGTCTGCCACCGATCCGGCTGCACGATCTGCGGCACGTCGCCGCCTCGCTCATGCTCGCGGCCGGCGCCGACGTCAAGATCGTGTCCGAGACCCTCGGTCACAGTGACAGCCGGATCACGCGGGACATCTATCAGTCGGTCATGCCCAAGGCTGCGCGCGACGCCGCCGAGGCTACGGCCGCCATCGTTCCGAGGGGGGCCGTACGACGTCCCGTTGCAGTCGTCGCCGAGGCCGAGCCGACGAACGTCGAGGTCGCACCGGTTCCTGCTCAGCAGAATGGGCACGCACGAGGGTGCGAAGATCATCGCGTTCCGCCCCCGACTGGTCCGGGCATAAGAAAAAGCCCAGGTCAGCGGGTATCTGACCTGGACTTCTCTGGAGCCGCCTTCGGGATTCGAACCCGAGACCTACGCATTACGAGCACACTAGTGATCGTGACGCAGGGTGCCGTCCTGTGCCGCCGGTTCCAGTTTTGGCTGATCAGAACACATGCGGCGTTCTGGTCCATGTTGTCTCGTCCATCTGGTCCAAAGGCGTCCGGCCTCCCCCTGGCCTCCCATTGCCGTCACGAGCGCAAAACAGGGACCACCCAGTGGAGCCCGGGGCGCGGTTCTTGGCTGAGCAGGGTCGGACTGTAGGCAGTCAACAAGGCGCGGCTCGGAACTGCAACTCCGGGCAGGCGCGGAAGGTACAGGCGATGGTCGGCTGCGACCATCGCGACGCCCGGGCGGGCGCCCACGTTCTCGGCCTCGTACCGCACCGTACGGATTCGGCGAGCCTTCGGCTGCGGTACAGCCATACAAGGGCCAGTTCCTCCTGCTCCTGCACGGGTCAAGATGGCACCGTCCGCCGCAGTACGAGGACGACTCGGGCGATAGCCCTCCTCGGCCAGCCAGGCGCGAGCCCGACCACGCTGTCGCTCATCGCAGAGCCGGTGGTACCGGTGCCAGGAACGCTCGTCACAGGCAAGGACGTCCTTCACCTGCGCCCGCCAGGGCGTCATGCTCATCGGCCGAAGCGGGGCCGTCGAACGAGCCCTCGCCAACAGCCGCACCCACCGGCGCAACACGGCCCTGAGCCACCGCATCACCCACGCGACGTCCGCTGTGCCGACCCCGCACGGTCAGACACCCACCGGGCAACTCGCCTGGGGCTGAGGACGTCCCGGACCTGGACGACACCCTCCGTGCTTTCGTCACCGCCGGAGATGAGGGCGGCGACGAAGGCCGACGCAGATACCGAGACCGACATCACGGCTTCCCCTCCCAACAGCCTTGAAGCCGCTGATCTGTTTCCTTCGGGGCGAAGTTCGCCTGGCTCATGTTGACACGGTCCCTCGATGGAGGGGTGTGCCCCTGGATCACTCTTACTAGGGCGACTGCGAGGACAAGACAGAAGCCATCACCCTGATCCGGTGTTCGCGCACCGGGCCGAGCCGGGGTTCCATCGACCGCTCCCGTCAGGCACGCAACATGCCTATCGCCGGATAGACAGAACGGACACACGCGTGAACACCAAAGTACAGCCCGAGGTGTCAACGGCTACATCGCACCCGAGCGACCAGCACGTCCCCGCCACTCCCTCCGACTACTGCTCACTCGTCTCTGTCAAGCCTTTGCGCATGGTGGCTGTCATCGGCGGCCTGCCCGCCCGTTTGGAGGAGGTGGAGGGCCGAATCCGGCTCACCCACGGCGGCCGGTCCGGCTTCGTCCCAACCGCCACCCTCCGCCGCGTCCTGACGAAGTGCAGCGAGGGCGAGGTGCACGCATGACCACCGCCACGATGACCGGCCCTGTCCCCAACCCCGGCAGCACCCTCGATGCCCTGACCACCGAGTACAACCTGCAACTCGTGGAGTGGGACACCACCAGCCTCGACGAGTACCTCCGCGACAAGTTCTACGCCCACTACCTCGCCCTGCGGGATGGTCGCCGCCTCGTCGTCGTCCCGGCCGGCCAGGACCCCGACGTGCGCGTGAACGTCGTCCGCAGCCTCATCACCCACCTGGGGGAAGACGCGGCCCCGCCCGTCGAACCCCGTCATTACTCGTGGTGCGCTCCAGGCGTCTGCATCGGCCACCGCTACGACAACGGCGAGATCCTCAACGAGCACATCGGTGCCGAGCTTCGACTGCCCATCCCCGCAGGCATGCGCGTCCACTATGACGAGCTGCTGTCCGCGCAACTCGTGTCGGACGAGAACCTCGTCGACGAGACGCCGTGCGTGTCCTTCAACTCCAGCGGGGACGGCGTCCTCCTGACCACGGCCGAGTTCGACACCGTGATCGACAACCTCGCCGACTTTCTGGACGGACTCCGCGCCATGCGCGCCCAGATGACCTCTCCCCGGGCGGAGGGGTCATCATGACGACCGCCCCCCACAGTGCAGCCGTGGCCCGCGCACTCGTCGACATCGAGGACGCCAAGCAGAGCGCCGACCCGTCCGTCGGTGAATGCCTCGACGCCGTCGGCGACCTCATCAAGGAGGCTGGCGACCCCGACGCCGTCTTCGACTGGCTCCTGCAGATCATCGCCCGAGAGCGCTGCGAAGCCAGGGCATGAACTCCGCGGCGAGAATCGCCTTCCGTGCCGAAACGTGGGCCTCGCCATGCGCGCCGCTCGCACGGTGAACTGAAGCCCTATCTGGGACGCTGGAGCCCTTACGGTCCGGAAGAACACAACTACGGCTGGAGGTAGTTCGCGGGCTCCGCAAGAAGACAATCCACCGCGAGGGTTCACTCCTGTGGGTGAACCGGCGAGACGCCGTCGGCGACGCACTCCCTGGATCTGTAGCGTCACCACCGGTCGCTCACGGCCTGCTCTCTTGAACACTGAACGGCAGCACCGACTGGGTACCGAGGACAGTTCATGGCTGACTCTTCGACCAACAATCGACTTCTTCTCTTACCGAACAGGCCGACGAGCCCTCCTGCGTTGCAGCGACTCCCCGGCAAGGCCAGACCACGCGACGAGGTGCTGCGGGAGTGCGAGGCGGAGACCGCCGAAATGCGCAAGCGCATCCCACGAGTACTTTGGGTGTTCTTGATACCGGACCTGTCACGCGCCTTCCGATGGCGTGTCCAGCTTGATTGCGGCTGTATCACTGAGGTCATCACTCGCGAGGACGGTGTACCGCCACACGAGATGCAGTGGGACGAACCCATTCACAACTGGCCGCTTCCGATGGGGCAGATGATCTGTAGGCACGCCGACTCACCACCCGAGCCGTATCGCGACATCGCCGAGTGGGGAGAGCGCAAGGAGGTGAGCTTTCCCGCCGATCCTGTTGAGCCGCCCGACTATATGGATCCTCAGGCGTGGTCGGTGATCCGTCACGACGAGCCACATACGTCTGCATTCTGGACAGTGACACTGGCCTGTGGTCACCTCTCCGAGGCCATCGCCCCGGAACTCGACTGGGTGCCTGCCTCTGGGCCTCATCGGGCGGCCCCGGAAAGAGTGCAGCAGATGTCCGCCGAGTTCGAGCGTGTGTGGCTCGCAAACCCGGAACTGCAGACCGAGCGGGATCGGGAGCACACCAGGCGAATGCTCGCAGAAAATTGGCCGACACCGCGACCGGAAACCCTGTGTTACACCTGTACAGAAGCACGATGGATCTTGGCCTACGAGCGAATCGGATGGCTCATCCCTCGGCAGCGAAAACCGGCGAAGTCGGTGAGCGCCGCACCTACGCCATCGCGGTCCACTTTGGAGCGGCGGTTGCGAAAAGCCGAGGCCGAGGCAGAGCGTCTTCGAGTCGAGTTGGGTCAGTTCGACGAGGAGGCCATCCAGCAGCCTGCCCACGAAGAGCACGGGCTAGCGCGGCATGGTGACGCATGACCGGCAAGGCACCTGCATCCACGTCGTCCTGATCGTGGTTCTCGCCGAAGGGGACGCGTGCCTCCATGATCGCCAGGACTTGTGGGGCGGCGGCCCAGCTCAGCCGGCGGAGTGCTGTGCGGCGGCTGGGGGCCGGGCGGTAGGACTCGGCTCCGGTCTGGATGAGGTTGCCGCCGAAGGTGAGGCGGTCGGCGATGACCGCGCACTGAGCGAGTCGGGACCGCCGACTCGTCCAGCTTCCTGGGGGTGTGTCAATGAGATACCTCCCTGTCCCGACGATAATGCCTGGTCGCGGTATGGCTCCGACTGGGAAAGTGGGTGGCTCATCACACCTGGGGATGGAGCGCATTTTGATCATTCTGGACACCTGCATCATCCGCGGCCTCGGCCTTGAGAGCGCGAGCGCCGAACTGCTCAGGACGATCCGCGAGTCTGGAATCGAGGACGTCGCTGTTCCCTGGATCGTCATGGAAGAGCTGGCAGCGCAGCATGCTGTGACCTACATGACCAAGTACGCAGCCGCCGTCGGCGCTCTCGAAACGCTGCAACGAGCCACCCCATGGGAGCTGCCTGGAATGATGACCGCCCGCAACCCCGAAAGGGTCCGCGAACACTGGCGCGCGGCATATCGCGGCATCGTCAACGTGATCCCCACCAGTGATGCCGCGCTCCGCGAGGCGGCCCTCCGCGAAGCCAACGCGCTGCCTCCCGCGAGCAAGGCGGAGAAGGCTGGCGGACGCGGCCCCAAGAGCGGTTATCGTGACGTCGCCGTCTGGCTGTCGGCGATTGAGTACGCCAAGGCTCACCCCGCCGAGACGGTCTACTTCGTCAGTGCCAACACCAAGGACTTCGGCGACGGCTCAGCCTACGAATACCCCATGGACCAGGACCTCGACGGCCTGAAGGATCGGTTCGTCCACCTCATCGACGTCGACGCGGTCGTTTCCCGCATCGCGGAACCAACCGACGTCCCCGTTGAGCGCATCCGTGAAGTGCTAGCAACCTCGGAGGTCTGCGCCACCATCAGCGACCGCGCCTTTGACAACATGCAGGCTCACCTCGGGCGGTCACCTTACGAGATGTCCACGTTCCGTACAGGAGACCTCCAACGCCTGGCGCAGGAGTGGCTGGCCGGCTGGACCGAACCGCCGGTCGCCGTCCTCGACTCCGTCCGAGACATACAGACCTACAAGGTCGCCGAAAACGAGTGGTGCACCGCCACCGTCCGCTGGATTCTCGGCGGCCTGGCCTTGGTCCTGACTCCCAGCTTCGCCGTGGCGTCCGCCTGGAGCTCCTGGGAAACGCGTGTCCTGTTCACACCACAGGACGGCTCCCGGCTAGTAGTCCTACGCAGCGGCCCCTCGGCTGAAGTGACATCGGAAGAAGCAACACGATTCCTGAACGCTGCCCCGAGTCGCCCCGAAGGGTTCCCCTCGCCACACCAGCACACGGACCTCCGGAAATTCAGCGGCATCGGCTTCCACGAATTGCCTGGCGACCTGGGCGCTGAATTCGAGGACATCGTAAACAGACTGCTCGCCGTACACCCCACCGGAGAGTGACTGCTTCCCTGGGGTGTCTCTGCACGGCGCGCACCACCAACGCCTCTAATCTAGAGGGTAGTTGTCGAGCGCGTACTACACCCTTGGACACGTAGGCGCCGTCCCATGCACGAGGTCAGCCGCATGTACGGCGCTGCGGCCGGATCACGGCCCGTTCATGCCAACTTCCGCCTATCATGGGGAAGATGCGAGATACAGGTGGTTCGGGGGGAGCATGGATCCACAGTTGACGGTGATGGCGCAGACCGCGAGCGCCACCGTCGTGGCGCTGATGGCAACCGATGTCTGGCAGCACACCCGCGACGGCATCGTCGGGCTGTGGCGCCGTGTGCGCCCCGCCCAGGCCGAAGAAGTCGGCAACGACCTGGAGGTGACCCGGGCGGAGATCCTGGCTGCTCGGCAGGAAGGCGACACACTCGGCGAGCAGGCTCTGGCAGGTGAGTGGCAGGGGCGGTTGCGCCGCCTGCTGATCGCCGATCCGGACATCGCGCAGGAGCTGCTCCGTGTCCTGGAGGAGTCTCGCGCTCTGCTTCCTGCGGGGGAGGAGATCCCGGCCCCGGTGGTCCACCTGCGTGCCGAGGTATCCGGCAGCGGCCGGGTCTACCAGGCCGGCCGTGACCAGCACATCACCGAACGGTGACCGAGGGCGTGGAACCGAACTCGCCCGAGGCGCCGGTACCGCGCACCGCCGTGAGCGATCACGGTCGGCTGTTCCGCGCCGAGCGTGACCAGCACATCACCGAGTACCACACTCACATTGCCGCGACCCTCGGCGCCCTGGGGGATCAGCAATGGGCGGGGCCGGACTCGGTACGCGTCCCTTTGGCTGCCCGGATGCACTCACCGATCCGGGACCGGCGAGACCTCCGACGCGCGCTCCTGGCCGCCATCCTGGGCAGTGAGCCCGAGCCGCAAGGCATCCACATCGTGCACGGCATGCCCGGCTGCGGGAAGACCGCGGTGGCACTGACCGTGTTCGACGAGGCGGTCGGCGGCCACGGGATCACCGGGTTGTGGGTCAACGCCTCCAGCACCACCTCGTTCCGCGCCGGAATGCTCGCCGTAGCCTCCGACCGGGGTGCTTCCCAGGACGAGGTCGACGCCGCCCGAGCCGGCAGACGCCCGGCGGCGGACCTGGTCTGGCACTACCTCGACCGCTCGGCCGAACGCTGGCTCCTCGTTCTCGACAACGCCGACGAGCCCGCCATCTTCCAGGAGCCCGGGTGGCTGCGCTCCAGCCCACGCGGGACCGTACTCGTCACCACCCGGCACGGCGCCGCTCCGCTGTGGCACGGTGCCGCGTCGCACTCCCTCGGCGTACTTGATGTGTCGGACGCCGTCGATGTGCTGCTGGACTTCCGGGTCGGCGACACAGACCTGGCCGCGCTGGAGCAACTGGCGCACAGTCTGGGATGCCACCCGCTCGCTCTGATGCTGGCCGGCACCTATCTGGGCCAGCAGGTCCTGGAACCGGTGACCGTCCGCGACTACCTCCAGCGCCTGCGGCACGATCCGAGCACCGTTCTCGACCTGGGCGCCGAGCCCGGCGAACGCGATCTACGCCGCTTGATCAGCAGTACCTGGCAACTGTCGCTGGACGCCCTTCATCGGCAGGGCCTCCCCGAGTCGACCACGGTGCTGCGGGTGCTGTCATGCTACGCACCCGATCCCCTGCCGGTCGGCCTGCTCACCCCGTCCCGCCTGGACGCCACGGCCCTCGCGCAGGCGGATCCTTCTCTGATTGGTAGCGGGGCCAACGCCGCCGTCATGGGGCTGAAGTCCCAGTCACTCATCTCCCTTCAGGACGTCCCTGGAGACTCCGGTCGGCCCACCGTACGTACCGTGCAGGCCCATGCCCTGCTCCTCGACACCGTCGCCGCCCGGATCCCGCTCGACCAACGCGACATCGTGCTCACCGCCGCAGCCGAACTCCTCTCACAGCTCCTGGCCACGAGCGACGACCAGTACATCGACAGCCAGAGCCTGCGTCTGTTCGCTCCACACGCGACGGCACTGCTGCGGCGCTCCGCCAGCACGAGCAGCCGGGCGTTGGCGCCCGCGCTAGCCGTCGTCCGCGGGCTGCGCCTCCAGAGCTACGCCCGCGGCGACTACGCCACCGCCCATGCTCTGGGCGAAGCGGCTGCCGCCGCCACACGGGACGACGCGACGCCCGATGCGCTGGCGGACCGCCACGAACTCGCCCGCGCTCTCACCGGAGTTGGCCGATTCGCCGAAGCCGCTGATCTCCACCAAGAAACCCTGGACGCCCGCCAAACTCTCCTCGGCGCCGACCATCCCGACACCCTGGCCAGCGCCCACGCCCTCGGCCTCGCACTGTACGGACTCGGCAGATTCGCCGAGGACGAGCGGCACATGCGGCATGCGGCAGACGGACGCCACCGAGTCCTGGGGCCAGAGCACCCCGACACCCTGGAGAGCCGGGCCTGCCTCTCGGACGCCATCGGCGAACAGGGGCGCTGGGCGGAGGCCGAAGCCCTCGCCCGGCCCAACCTCGCACTCAGCGAACGCGCCCTGGGCGCCAAGCACCCGCACACCCTCCAGAGCAGGATCGCCCTGGCCTGGGTGCTCTCCAGAAACGACCAGCTGGACGAAGCCGAAACCCTCGCCCGTGCCACAGTCAGCGGCGGCGAACACGTCCTGGGCCCAGAACACCCCCGAACCCTGAACGCCCAGGATCTCCTGGCCGGCATCCTCCTCCGCCAGGGCAACTGGCCCGAGGCGGAGCACATTGCCAGGAATGTGGCAGAAGCCCGCGAACGCATCCTCGGGCCGGAGCACCCCCATACCCTGGCCATCCAGACCCGGCTCGCCCGCATTCTCATCGGCGCCGGGCACCGCCGACAGGCACGGGATCTGGTGGCCCACACCCTCGCGGCCAGCACCCGCGTACTGGGCCCCGAACATCCCGGCACACTCAACTGCCGCGAGGTGTACGAATTGGCCACCGCTGAAGAGCACACATGAACGATTCCGATCTCCGGCGAGGACACGCAACCTTGAACGAAACGATCATCCGCGTCTGGCGTAAGAGCAGCTACAGCGGCAACGAGAACGCCTGCCTGGAAATACTTACCCCCCCCCACCGGGCCAGGCCCCTGTCCGGGACTCCAAAGACCCTGACGACTCAGTGATCGTTTTCAGATCGGACGCATGGCTGGACTTCATAGCCGCAGTCCGGCGAGGGGAGTTTCCGATCTAGGTACCAGCCTGTTCGGCGCAGGCTTACAGGTGCGAACCGTTCCTGGCGTGCGGGTGGGCGGAACGGGCCGCTCGTCCCTCGGCGGAGCACCTGGGGCGTTCGACGATCATCCATGCTTGGGCTGCTCCGAGGACTTCATCGCTGGCGTTCAGTCCCAGGCGAGCTGGCCGGTGACTGGATTCCGTCGTGGTGCCGGCACGGTCGGCTGAGTGTCGGTGATGCGATGTGTCAAGGCGGTGTTACGCCGGAGGGTGCGGTTGTTGGCGATCGCTCGCTCGACTGCCTCGGCGTGTCCGATGATCATGGCTCCTTGGCGGGCGCGAGTGATCGCGGTGTACAGCAGATTTCGCTGGAGGAGCAGATCTCCGGTCTCCCTGATAACCGGGACAATCACGTACGGGTATTCGCTGCCTTGTGAGCGGTGGACAGTCAGTGCGTAGGCGTGAATGAGCTCGTCAAGTTCAGCGAACGGGTACGTGGCCTCCTCGGCATCGTCGAACGTGACGGTGAGCGTGTGGGCTTCCAGGTCGAGGGCGGTGATAGTGCCGCTGCTGCCGTTGAAGATGCCCGCCTCACCTCGATGTGGGTTGTTGCGGATCTGCTGGACGCGGTCGCCGAGCCGGAAGGCATTGCCGTCGTGGTAGTGCTGGGGCTTGTCGTCGGCAGGCGGGTTTAGCCGAAGCTGGAGACGCAAGTTGAGGTCGGTCATGCCGGCGATGTTCTTCTTGCCCGGGCACAGGATCTGGATGTCGGTGGGTAGTACGCCGAAGTGGCGGGGCATGAGATCCGCGGCCAAGTCCACTACGCGCTGGGCAACTTCTTCCGGGTCGGGAACGTGCCTGTTCCAGAAAGCCTTCGGATCATCCTCGGGCAGCTCACCGCGCAGAATGCGATGGGCGTTGCGGACGATTGCGGCGCTGTCGTCGTGCTGGCGGAAGACTCGGGTCAGTCGTGTGCGGGGAATGTGGTCGACGTCGAGGAGGTCGCGCAGCACCCGCCCGGGGCCGACGCTGGGCAGCTGGTCGACATCGCCGACCAGCAGCAGGTGGCAGCCATCGCGGATCGCGGCGGTGAGCTTGCGGGCGAGGTTGGTGTCCAGCATGGATGCTTCGTCGATCACGATGAGATCGGCGGAGTCGAGCGGGCTGGCGTGATCGAAGAGAGTATGGCCGTCCGGTGGGCGGATGAGTCGGTGGACAGTCATCGCGTCCCGGCCTGTGGTCTCTTCCAGCCGCTTTGCGGCCTTTCCCGTGGGTGCAGCGAGCGCGACCTGTGCGTGGGCTTCGTCGGCGATCTCGACCAGGGTGCGCAAAGTGTGGGTTTTCCCGCAGCCTGGACCGCCGGTGAGGATGGACACGGGACTGGTAAGGGCGGTGAGGATCGCGTGGTGTTGTTCCTCGGTCAGCCCGGCCGTCTCGCTGGTGGCCAGTTCAGCCAATCGGTCGGCCCAGGGGGCGAGTTCGGCGAGCAGGGAGCGGGCGCTGAGCAGGCGCCGTACGTGGTGGGCGAGCTGTGTTTCATCGCGGTGCAGGCGCGGGAGTACAGCGATCTCCGTGTCCACCAGTGTTCCGGTGCCGTCCCTGGCAGGGAGCGGCAGAGTCTCGATGATCACCTCGCTCTGGTCGCACAGTGCTTTCAAAGCGTGGCGCAAGACCACGTCGTCCAGGATCTCAGCGGTCGCTGGGTCGTCGTCCTTCAGCAGAGTGCGGGTCCGGAACAGCAGAACGCGTACGGGCAGGTGGCAATGGCCTGCCTGGCCTGCAGCGAGGTCCAGTTCGTGCGTGAGGGCTGCCTGCAGACGCTCGTCGCTGTGCTTCGGGATCCCTACGGCGAGGGCGATCTTGTCGGCCTTGTCAAAACCGATGCCCCGTACATCGCGGCACAGGCGGTAAGGGGTACGTCGGACGATGTGCATGGGGTCGTCGTCCGTGTCGGCGTATGCGGTGCAGATCTTCACCGCGAGCCCGGGAGTGATGTTCAAGCTCTGTAGGAACACCATGATCTCGGAGATGGACTTTTGTTCCTGCCACGCTGCCGTGATCCGGGCCAGCCGGATGTCGCCGATGTTGTGGACTTCCAGCAGGCGCTGCACTTCGGTGTCAATGATCTTTAGGGTCTGGTCACGGAACCGGTCCACGATCGCCCCCGCGAGTGCTGGCCCGATACCCCTGATCATTCCCGATGCGAGATACATCCGGATGGCCCGTTCGTCGGCGGGCATCGTGCGATCGCAGCGCTCAGCCAGGAACTGGCCGCCATAGCGGAGATGCTGAGTCCATCTGCCTCTCACCCGCACGCACTCCCCAGGCCGGACGCCGAAGAGCGCCTTGCCGACGACAGTGATGCCCGGATCGTCGTCCGCCGTTCTTCTCAGCCGCAACACCGTGCGCTCGTCGTAACTGACGTGCAAGAGGTGCTCGACTACTCCCTCGACCGCATCGGGGAAGGTCGAGTGCGGTTCGTCGGACACGGGTTCTCCAGAGGTGCGTGCAGCGAGCGCTACAGCAGGCTGCTCTCTGCAGAATGGATGAGCACCGGCACCTTGGTGCCGGATGTCACCCGACCAGGTGGATCTCCTCACCTGAACGGGGGTATACGGCGTCACGGTGCTATTGCTTACCCAGGCGATAGCGGCCCTGCGGAGGGCCGCTATCTGTAAAGCACGGCGACCACTACCTGTCCCACATTCTGGTGAACTACTCGATGCCCCCTTCTCCAATAGCGCTGTGCACGCCGCAACAGCGACGAATCCGTCACCCAGATGGCGCACTCGGGGCGACGTACTCTCCCGAGAGGTGTGGTCGGCTCCAACCGGGACAGGCCACCTCTGCTCTGAACCACCAGGGTGCACGGCACGCGGCACGACTCAGCGAGGCACGTCATGGGCAAACGCGAAAGGCGCCGGCGACGCGAACGTGCCCAGCAGCAAGCCGCTGACCGGAACATTGCGGCCGACCTCGTTACGGTGCAGCCCTCGGAGGAGGACCCGCACCTGAAGGTGATCGTCGCCGCCGATGCCTCCTCCGAGGTGCGCTCGACGTGCGTGGCCTACTGGGCACTGGCCCCGGACGGGGCCTGGAAGCACGCGGTACCGGACCCGTCGACGACGGCAACGGTCTCGGCCAACTCCTATGCCGTGGCGTTGCGGTTGACGTGCTCCCAGTGCGGTCGTCCCGTCTCAGTTCGTACCCGTCGTCAACTGGCCCGGCTCCAGTCTCCCGGGCGACGCTGCGCTTCCTGTACTTCCTCCGTGGTGCCACGGCCCACGGACGGCGAAGCCACAACATCAATCGAACGGAATGACGAGGCTGAGCCCCAGGCCCTGATCCCCCGGCCTGTTATCGAGCCGGTCCCCGAAGCACCCGAGGAACTGGTCACGCTGGGGCGGCGCTACTGGGAGATCGTCAGCCGGGACCCGAACTCAGCCTGCGTCGCCTGGCGGTTCAGAGCGGCGAGCTTGGAAGGCCATGGCTGGGGCAAGCCGCACGTCGCCGCAGCCGCAGGAGTCCGTGCGATCCTGCCCGATCGGTCCTGCCGGCGCTGCGGGGGACCACTGACTCTAACCTCACGGTGGGCCTATCAGCAGTTGTTCGAAGGCGGCGACCCTGGATGCGTGGACTGCACTCCGCGCATGCAGGACGCGCTGCGCCGTCTGCACGACCCTGAACACGTTGCCGAACGCACGGCCTTGCAGGAGCAGGCACAGCGCGCACGAACCGAGCAGGACATCAAGCGCCAGTGGTCAGCTCAGCAACGGGAGGCCATCCGGGAGCGCTATCCGGTGCGCCATCTTCAGGAAGCGCCGATCCCACATGCGGGTGTCCGCACCGAACTTACTGCGCTGGCGCTGCTGCGCTACGCGGCGAGCGCGAACCCGCTGGGTCCGGTCGATCTGTGGGAGGCACCGCTTCTTCCGGAGCCACAGCTGGTGGCGGGTGCGGTGGCCGAGACCGTCCGGGCTGGGCTGTTGGCCGTCCACCCCGACAGCGTCACCGGCGCCTTCACCTGGGAGGAACCCCGGACCGCCGAGGAGGCTCTCGCAAGAGCGGGCGGTGACCTGGACGCGGTTGGGCAGCCTGAGCTGTCGGATCGGTACTATCCGACGCGCGCTGCGCACTACTCGCCTTATGGATCCAGCCTGGGCACGGGCGCGGCTGCCCTGGACGCCCATCTGATCGACCGCCTCAACCCGGGCCGGATGACGCTCGAGCGACAGCACGAACTGCTCGGCGTGCTGGTGGAACTCATCGCCCGTGAAGCCATGCGCTACTTCGACTACCAGCTCCAGGTCCGGCATCTGCCTGCCGTGCCGGACACTCATTTCGTCCGGCTTCGCGACGCTACCGAACGCGCCGCAGAGGCGCTGTCTCTCGGCGAGATCAACAATCTGGCCTGGCGTGCCGCGGTTCGGGCAGCCGACGCCGCACAGATCTATCCCGGTGCCCCGCGAGCGAACATGAGCACCCATGCGGTGAACCGCTTCGAAGCGTATGTGCAGGATGCCGTGGGCGGAGGGCTCGACTATCCGCTCAAGCCATATACGAACAGCAATGTGGAACTCAGCGCAGCGACGCGAACGCTGTTCTACACCGTGCTGGACAAGAATCCCGTCACCACCAGCCGTGCCGACGCAGAGAGGGAAATGCCGCCCGCCGTCCTGTCTGTCGCTCCGGGCGGCGACACGTCTCCGGACACGGTTCAGCCGCTGCCCTTGGACACATCGTTGGCATGGCTGCGCCGACATCCGGAGGGCTGGACCCCCGAAGGCTTCATCGCGTACCTCCAGGGGCTGCAGAATCTGGATGACGGCCCCGAGACCAACACCAGTGCTCCGGTGCTGGCCGAGGCCGCCATGTCCCTGGCCACCGTATGGCGAGATCTGGCCGGGGCCACCGGTGACGCCCGCGCCGCAGCTCTCGGCGCGGCCTCCGCCGCGCGGCTGATGACTACCCCGGTTACCTACGACTTGGTAAGCGGATACTGCGGGCAATGGATCATCGACGGCTTCGTCACGGAGTCCGAGGCGAGAAGAGGCCGGAAGCCGGGAGATGACTAGGGCAGCGTGCCGCCGCCCGTGGTGTCTTGTTCACCGACCGCCGACTCCTCACTGGACAGCGCCCGGGCTGCTGATGCCTTGGCCTGCCACTTGGCGTGGACGGCGCGTCGGCGTTTGGCTTGCTTCTCGCATTGCCAACACAGCCAGCCCTCTTCGACAGCGACAACCGTGCTGTTGTGGCAGTCCTCCGTGGCGCAGCGTTGCCGTTTCGCCCTTCGCGGGGAGAGTTCCCACCCTCGGACGGGCGAGGCCCGGTAACCTGCGGGGCGGTCGCTGATCAGAAAGTCGCCGTGCCTGTATGGATCGAAGGTGACCAGTTCCGTGGGGGACGCATCGGGATAGGACCCGTACTTCCCGTGGTCGTGGCAGCGTTGACGCAGCCAGCGCAGCGCATGCTGGAAATCGATGGTGTCGATACTCCACACCCACGCCCGACCACGGAGGTCGAGCAAGGTCATTTGTCCCGCGCGGCCGGGCAGATGGGGAGCGTCGATCTGTTCCCAATACCCCTCGTCTTCGTCGAGGACCAACGCCTCGCATCGGCCCTCGGCTGTCGCAGCCACGCAGGTCAGCTCGTCAAGAGGGCCGGGGCAGATGCGGAGGAAACCACTGTATTTGATGACGTGCCGAGTACCGCCACGCTCTTCCGCAATGGCCGGATCGGGCTCTTGCACCTCGGCCTCGCCTCGCGGCCCGACGGGCGTCGGCACGAACAAGCCCTCGGCGATCGCCTTCTGTATGCGGATGGCCAGGGCGCGTACCAAGGGCTGCATGGCGGGATCGAGGTCGTCGTGTTCGACGGCCGGACAGACCGAGGAGTGCTTAACGCGGCAGTAGCCATAATCTCGCGGATTGGCTCCCAGGTAGGCGGTGCCGTTCGACAGGTGCCAGCGGTACCGGGGAGGCACAGCTCGGACGGGGAACTCCCTCGGGATGATCGGGACGCGAGTTCCCTCGAAAGTGTCATGCCACTCGACGGAGTTCCCACACCAAGTGCAGCGCTCGACACAGTCCTTGACTGGCGTCTTGGACTGGCTGCTGTGCCAGATCCGCATCCACGAACTCACGACGGCTCCCGGAAAGACAGGGCAAGGGGCTGGACTTCACCAACGGCCACTTCGTCCAACGCGAAGGGCTATCTCCGGTTTTAGGCAGTTCGGGTGATTTACGGTTCCGGATTGGCGCGCCCACGAATTACCCTCTGCATTGAAACGGTCACTCTCAGGGAGACGTGGATGCGTGGCGAACCGCCCTCGGAGGAGCGGAAGGCCCAGTCGGCCCCGCCCGACGATGACCAGATGGAGCTGTTCACACCGGCTTCCGAGGCGCCGCCGATCCCGGTCCGTTCCGCAGCGCTCCATCCTCAGATCGAACTGCGCCGTCTCGTAGGTGAACTGACGCGGCGCTCGGGCTTGTCTTACTCACAGGTCAACAACCGCATCAACCGCGAAATCGGCGTACGCAGCCGGGCGGGCGCCGACCTGGACGTCATCCAGCAGGCAGCAGCCTTCGCGCGGGGCTGGCTGGAGCAACTGCGGGCTTCCACTGCGGACGAGCCCGAACCCACGGCACCGCCGGCCTCACCTGACCCACAGACCAGCCATTTCGATCGGCCGACCTCCGCTCCCATCCCGCCGTCGTCCGGCTACGCGCCAATTACTGAGAGCAGGCCGGGCCACGGACAACGTCTCCCGGCTCCCCGCCATCGCCCCGCTCCGACAAGGGAGCAAGAGGCAGCCGTCGCCGCATTCCGTTCGGGCCAGAACCTCGCGCTGCAGGCCGGTGCCGGCACAGGAAAGACCACCACGCTCGTGATGCTGGCCCAAAGCGACCGCCGACGAGGCCGGTACGTGGCCTACAACACGTCAATCGCAACAGACGCCCGCCGCAAGTTTCCGGCCAACGTGAATTGCAAGACCGCGCATTCCCTTGCCTTCGCGGCTGTCGGCAACCGCTACGCCGAGCGGCTCAACGCCCCTCGCCAGCCCAGCTGGAAGACCGGCGAGGCTCTGGGCATCGCCGTCAACATGACCGTGCGGATCGGTGACCGCAAGGTGACCAACAAAGCGCTCTCATATACCGTGCTGCGCACCGTGAAGCGGTTCTGCTATTCAGCCGACACGGACTTCCGTCCCTACCACGTCCCCGTGCTTCGTGGCTTGGAGGACCAGCACTTTCACCTTCAGCTGGCCAACATCGCCCTCCCCTACGCCCGCCGGGCCTGGGAGGACCTGCAGAATCCCGACGAAGGCGTGGTCCGCTTCGAGCACGACCACTACCTGAAAATGTGGGCCCTGGGCAAGCCGAAGATCCATGCCGATTACCTGCTTCTGGACGAAGCACAGGACACCAACCCGGTGATCGAGGAGGTCTTCACCAACCAGCGCACGCACGCCCAGCTGGTCATGGTCGGCGACTCCGCTCAGGCCATCTACGGCTGGCGGGGAGCACGGGACGTGATGACCGACTTCGACGGCGACCAGCTCTCCCTGTCGCAGTCCTTCCGGTTCGGCCCAGCCCTGGCGGAGGAAGCCAACCGCTGGCTGGCGATCGTAGAAGCACCGATCCGTTTGCAGGGCACCCCCGACATCGACACGCTCATCGGGCCTGTCGCGGATCCCGACGCGATCCTGTGCCGTACCAACGTCGGCGCCATGATGGAGATCCTCGATCTGCTCAACAACAACCGCCGGGTCGCTCTGGTAGGAGGCGGCGATGCTCTGGCGGCCCTGGCCAGCGCCGCAGCTGATCTCAAAGCCGGGCGCCGCACGACCCACCCCGAACTTGTGCTCTTCCAAAGCTGGGGCGAATTGCAGGAGTACGCCACGTACGATCCGTCCGGACAGGACTTGCTGCCCCTCGTTGACGTAATCGACGAGCACGGCGTCGAAGTCATCCTGGACGCCGTGCACCGCCTCAGCCCCGAAACCCAGGCCGAAGTCACCGTCTCCACCGCCCACAAGGCCAAGGGCCGCGAATGGCCATCCGTACGGATCGCACCGGACTTCGAGCCTGCCCCCAGCGACGAGGTCGACGAAGAGGGCAACTCGCTGCCCAAGGAACTCAACCTGGAAGAGGCGCGTCTGGCCTACGTTGCCGTCACCCGAGCTCGCCGCCAACTCGACCCAGGCGGTCTCGGCTGGATCAACGATCGCCCCGACGGCGACCCAGGCGACGGTCCCGCCCCAAACGCCCCGTCCTCACCATGGGAAAGACTGGGGCCCATTCCTCCAGCCGGAGCGGCCCGCTGCCCTCACGAACACTCGCGATCGGCCCATCACGCGACCGAGGGGACCTGACCGAATGAGCCCTTCGTCAAGGCCGGCCCACGGAATCGGGTTCGGGCCACGCGCGCGGGCATTGCCCAGGTCAGAGACCCGAAGGAAGATCCTTTGCAGAACTGGCCGAGTCCTTCTTGTCTTTTTGGGGGCTGCGCATGGCATTCGCGATCGCTGCCGCTGCCTCTTCGACAAGGTCGGCGGGAAGGGATGCAACGAGACCGTCCTTGACGGCCTGCATGACCCGGTTCACGATGTCGCGTTCACCCCGGCCGCGAGCTTCACCGACGGCAATGCGTGTCTCTTCGCTCATCCCAGCGAACCACGCTGTCTGCAATACATGTCCAAGGCACTCCGCAAGTTTCAGTGCGTCGGCCGTCGCATGCATGAAAGTGGATTCAGCTGGGTGCTTATCTTCCGTGCCTGGAGTCCTCAGCGAGAGCACACGCTCGACCTCTCCTGCCCCGGGGCGCCGGTCAAGAGGCGCGCCACCACCGAGCAATGCCCGCCACGCCGCATTGATCAAGCCGTATCGAATGGCGGAGGCGACATGTCCCAGCTCAGCAATGTAGTCGAGAAGCTCGGCTCGGGTGGTGCAATCGCCACCAACACGAAGGAGCTCTTCGCCGGCCCGCCGGACAGCTTCGCTCTGCTCCATGCCGGGTTCGCTTCCGTCCTGGACAGCGAGGGTCTCATTCATCTCTGGCTTCTCCTTGATGGTGCTGGATAGCAAGGCCACCAGGTAGAACGAGCGGGAAGAGAGGATAGCGACGTCACCCTTGTCAGGCGTCGTCTTCGTCGTCGGAGTCCGCCTCCGGGATGCCGAGGAGGAGGCCGCTGAGTTTGCCGAAGATCCACTCACCGTTGGTGAGCGACTTGCCGTTGATCGTCACCGGGTGGACGAGCATAGCGGTGGCGGCGAGTACCGCCAGGGCTGCCTGTCTCGTACCGATGGTGGGGGCGAGCCGTTCATAGAGGCGGTGCAGCTGTGCCGCTCCACGGGCCAGGATCTTGCCCTCGAAGTGCCATTCAGGGGTCTCCTCCCGCTTCTCCTTGAGGATGCTGAGCGCAGCGGGGACATCCTCGGGATTCCAGCTGTTGGGGTAGGCATCGAGCCACTCAATCGTGATGGTCAGCTGGTCGTCGTCCGACGCAGCGGAGGGCTTCTCTGCGGTTGCCTGCGGGATGGGAGCGGGCAGAGCTTCTTTGATCTGGGGGAGGCTGGTGTCGATCGGGCTGCTGTCGAGGACGTTGTAGAAGAGCGCCCGGGTCATGGCCGCCGGGCCGTGGCCCGGAATCTCGTTGAACGGCTTGATTTCCCAGTCGGGGTCTGCGACCGCGCGGTGGGCATGAGTTTCGAACTGGTTGATGGCATGAGTGCTCATGTGGGCGCGCGGAGCCCGAGGGTTCTTCTGCGCGGCTTCGGCTGCTGCCCGGGTCGCCCGCCAGACAAGGCTGTAGATCTCGCCGAGCGTTCGGTGCTCGGCGAGCTTGTAGGCCGCCTCGCTGAGACGGGCGGAGTGGTTCTCCGGGACAGCGGGGAGATGGATTTCTGCCAGCCGGTTGGAGAAGTAGCGCAGGGCTTCCTCAGCGATGAGTTCCTGGGCAGCGGCCAAGAGGTCGTCGTGATGTCCTGCGTGCATGCCGGCCGGGTCCAGGGCGGAGGCAAGGTGGGCGTCGAGTGTCTCTACGGCCTTCCCAGGGCTTGTGCCGTAGGGCGCGTAATAGCGAGCCGTCAGCGGATAGAAACTGCTGGTGAGCTGTGGCGTGGCAACCGCGCCCAGATCGCCCTCAGCCTCGCTCAGGGCGTCCTCGAACGTCTCCGGCACCCAGACGAAGGCTGTGACGGGGCTGGAGGGGTGGATCTTCAGCAGGCCCGCTCGCACCAGCGTTCCCAGGAGCGATCCAATCTTGCTGGTGTCCGGGTGCAGCGGGTCCGGCCAGGCGCTGATTTCGGCGATGGGCGACGTGGAGGGCGCGTAGCGCAGCAGCGCCAGGGCGCCGATCATGTCCCGGACGCCGGCGACGGGCAGTGTGGTGTGCTCCGACGGGAAGACGGCCGCGTATTCCTTCGCAACGCTCTCCTGCTGGGCCTGCTGCC
The DNA here is from genome assembly GCF_042430725.1 of Streptomyces cinereospinus. NCBI lineage: Bacteria > Bacillati > Actinomycetota > Actinomycetes > Kitasatosporales > Streptomycetaceae > Streptomyces > Streptomyces cinereospinus. The sequence continues at coordinate 26,144 of NZ_JBHMCY010000037.1, forward strand.
ATTGGGCGCGGGCCTCGTCGACGGCTTGCTGCGCCTGCGCCTTGGCCTTGGCGGCTTCCCGCTTGGCCTTGCGCGCAGGATCAAGGACAGCACGTACTGCGAGCAGGAGAGACTCGGTGCACTCCACGCAGGCGGGGTCGTTGCCGTCGCAGACCTGCTGGAACGCGGTCCGGGAGGCGAGACTGAGCGGCCCACCACATTCGGGACACTTCCGTCCGGGGACTACAGCCCGTACGCCAGCCGCCGCGACGACGTAAATCTGGTTACCCCACCCAGCGGTCTCGATGTCCGTTGTCTTCTCGCACCACACGGGTGTGCCGTAATCCGGAGCGAAGCCGGCCAAGGCCCAATAGCGCTCACCGATGGTCACAAGTTCCGCATCGGCCTCGTCGTCCGGGATGACTGCCGGGATGAGGTTGGAGAGGTCATCGACGGTCGGCTGCGGTTCGGGAAGGTCGGTCACGTCACCCACTGTAGAAGCCCCCGCTGACATTGCTGATCGGTTCATACCTGGCCGCTCACCGGCTGCAAGGGGCCATATACGAAGATCGCCGCTTACCGTTGCGCGCACGATGGCGCAGGTCCCTGTTGCGCACGGGGCTGGCTGAACCAGCGACGCCGTGACAGCGCGTGGAGGTGTGCCCGCGGCCGACGGGCACACCTTGGCGTGGCGTCTCAGTTCGGAGAGGGCCCCAACGTGTCCCAAGGAGAGAGAGGTTCGGGGTCCTGGCGCGGAGGTGTCCCGCCGGGGTTGCCGTCGGGGTGCTGGTTGATCCAGCCCAGACCGCCGATGTCGAGTCGGTGGCGGGCCCGGGTGACAGCGACGTATGCGAGGCGGGCTTCGGCGTCGTCGATGTCGCCAGGCAGAGGGTCGCCGTTCTCGTCTGTCTCTTCCTGATCCACCGGCTCGGTGAAGTCCTCGCCGATGCGGACGGAAGCCCATTCTCGGCCCTTGGCCTTGTGGGCGGTGGAGACCACGATTTCAGCGCCCTGCTCGATGGAGAGTTTGTCCACCGCGTCGAGGATGACGTCGACGCCGTGTTCGTCGACGAGGTCGACCAACGGCAGCAGGTCGCGGCCGGACGGGTCGTATTCGGCGTATTCCTGTAGCTCGCCCCAGGACTCGAAGAGGATCAGCTCGGGGTGGGTGCTCCGCTTGCCGGCTTTGAGGTCGCGGGCGGCTCTGGCGAGGGCGCGAAGAGCCTCGCCGCCGCCGACGAGGGCGACGCGGCGGCCTTCCTCCAGCAGGCGCATGACTTCGAGCATCGCGCCGACGTTGGAACGGCACAGGATCGCGTCCGGTTCCTTTACGCGTTCCAGGCGGGTGTTGATCGCCGAGGTGCCGGTCAGCCGGATCGGGGATTCGACGATGTGCAGCCACCGGTTGGCTTCCTCGGCGAGCGCGGAGCCGAAGCGGAAGGACTGGGACAGGGCCAGCTGGGTGCCGTCGAAGGCACTCATCACGTCCCGGGCTCCGCGCCAGCCGTAGATCGCCTGGGCCGAGTCGCCGACCATCACCAGCTGGGTGTGGTTGCGCTGGGCATTGAAGATCTTTTCGACGACGGGGTTGGTGTCCTGGGCCTCGTCGAGCAGCAGGAAGTCCGCTTGGATCCGGGGTTCGGTCAAGGCCCAGATCTTCAGGTAGTGGTCGTGGTCGAAGCGGACGACGCCTTCCTGGGGGTTTTGGACGTCCTTCCACGCCTGGTTGGCGTACGGCAGCACGACGTCTACGAGCTGGGCGTGCAGGTGTTCGGCTTCGATGCCGCGCAGACGCGGGACATGGTGGCGCTGGATGGCACTGTCCGCGGACTGGCAGAAGCGGGTGACTGTCCGCAGGACGGTATACGAGAGCGCCTTGTTGGTGACGTTCCGCTCGCCGATGCGGATGCGCATGTTGACGGCGATACCCAGGGAGGCGCCGGTCTTCCAACCAGGCAGCCGGGGCGCATTCATCCGAGACGCGTACTTGTGGCCCACGGCGCCGAAGGCGAGCGAGTGCGCGGTCTTGCACCGCACGTTGCTGGGGAACTTGCGGGCCGCGTCGCTCGCGATCGACTTGTTGAACGCGATGTACCGGCCGGACTTGGTCGTACTGGCCGCGAGCATCGCCAGCGTCGTCGTCTTCCCGGTTCCGGCGCCGGCCTGCAGAACCAGGTGGTCCCCGCGCCGGAAGGTATCGACGGCAGTGCTCTGTTCATGGGTAGGTGTGGGCATCGTGCTCCTCAAAGGGTGGGTGCGGCTTCATAGCGCAATCGCACGGTGACACACAGGGACGGCTCGCGTCCGGCGATCACAAAATCCGCTGCCCCTTGCGCACTGCCAGCCGGATGACGGCCCATGCTCGGCCGGGCAGCATCGGCACGGCCTGCGCTCGCCCTGGCCGTGTCACACGCTGCCCGGTTGGCTCAGCACAGGTGCATTTGCTCGTAGTCGGGCAGGTCGAAGTGGACCACATTGGCAGCGTCAACGCCCTGCTCGATGACCAGCTCCGCTTCCCGCGCGTTGCGGACGAAGACGCGTGTCACGCGGTGAAAAGACCAGCGGGGCACGGAGGCAGGGTAGGGGCGTACGACACCGTAGAGCTTGCCGACCGCGTACACCGGAACGCCGTAGGCGTATTCTGCGACGGTCTGGTTGTCATGAGGTGCTGCTCTGGCGGACTTCTCCTTGAGCGACAGCGCGGCCACCGCGTCGAGCAGTTCCCGCCACTGCTCGGCGGACAGCTCCGCCCACCACCGCCCGGCGGCCTCCCGTTCCCGACGTTCCCTCTCCAGCCGTTCCTGCTCCGCCTGCCGGGCCTGCTCTTCTTTTTCCCGTCGCTCAGCTTCTAGGCGCTTGCGCTCGGCTTCCAGTTCGATCATCAACAGCCTGTGCCGCTCGCGTGCCTGAGCCTGAGCGGCTTCCTGTTCGATCTTGCGACGGCGTTCTTCTTCCTGCCGCCGGGCTTCCTCCTCCTGTCGCCTGCGTTCTTCTGCTTCCTCTTCCCGCTGCTGCTGTTCCCGCTTCCACGCTTCTTGCCGCTGGCGCCTCTTTTCGTGCCGGGCCTCGGCCGCGGTGGAACGTGCCGTCGTCCAGATCATCCCGCGGCGGGCCATGGCGCCGCCGGGCGTGAGGTAGATACGGCGATACCGCGCCAGGATGGAGTGAGGTGCTATCTGATCGTTCAGCACCCAGCGGGCGAAGACGCCAAGCTCGGTCCCCTTCACCCGGATCCAGGCCCCGCGGCCTTCGTCAAACTGCGCGATGCCGTCGGCCACCGTCCACTCGGTGGCACCCTGCGGGGGTGGCGTGACGCGCACTGCCGGAACCGCGCCCAGCCACGGCACACCATCGTCACGCGGTGAAACCCAGCACACCCCGATTCCTGCGTCGGTGTACCGGCCGGTCCGCTCCCGCAGATCGTCAAGGGTGATCGGGGAGAGCTGAGCTTCCCAGGCCATGCGGCGGCCTCCGTCGGGCGCGGAGGCCATGACGTCGGCTCGCCACGAGCCGTCGGGGGCGCGCACTTCGAGCTCCGCGTGCCAGCCGGAGGCTCGTACCACCGTGGCCAGCTCCAGCTTCAGCAGGTGGTGCTCGACGGACTCGTTCGACAGCTGGCAGTCCGGTGGCCTACCGGGGTTGTGGGCGAAGTACCGTGCCCGGCGCGGAGAGCGCTTGGCGTGGACGCCCCAACCGCACTCGGGGCACGTCAGTGAAACGCGGGGACGGACACGGTAGACCTGCGACCAATCCAACCCGCAGCCCAGATCGCTGCGGGTCGCGTCGAGCCGCCCGTGCTCCGGATGGATCGCGGTGAACGCCATACGCCTCCCATCGGCAACGACCTTGTGCGCGGCCTCCGGTGTGGTCCCACCGGAGGGGCTCCCCACGCTCAGGCCGTGGCTTTGCTCGCTGACCGTCGGGGCCCGCTCCGCATGGGCAGTCTCAGGATCCGTTGCAGGGAGACCCCGTCTTCGGCCCATTGACGCAAGCGGTCCCGGTCGATCCAGTAGACGTGGTGGCGGTCTCCCCAGACGCGCGCGTCGCGGGTGAACGTCCCGTTGGTGACCACGACGGCGATGTCGGCTCCGTGGGCGGGCCCGGCGGTGCCGTTCACCTCATACATCACGCGGGATGCGACCCGGCCGCCGCTGGTGGTGTGCTTGCACTGGGCGACGAACGTGCGCCCCATGGAGTCCTTGCCGATCGCGTCGGCAGCCTGATCACCCTGCCGCCCGACGTGCCGGGCGGCTATCCCGTCTCGGACCATCAAGTCGCGCACCGCGAGTTCGAAACCGGTCGGATCCAGCGCGTCGAGCTCGCCAAGCGTCAACCGCAGGCTCGCCAGCCGGACCGCGCGGGCCCGCTCAGCCGCTGCCCGTCGCCACCACCGCAGCAAGAGCGCCACTCCAGCGCCGACGGCCACCGCAGGCAGCACGTACCAGGCGCCAAAGAGGAGCCCGGCGATCGGCGAGCCGAACTGCACGAGAGCCAGGAACACCACGGCGCGGTCCCTTGGCCTGCGCGGACGGGGAACGCCAGGCCAGGGAATCCGGCGGCTCACCGGTTCTGGGACGAGGAGGAGGCCGGCTTGGGCGAGGAATCGTCCTTGGAGTCCCCGTTGATGCAGCCGTTCAGCCACCCATACAGCAGGACCACGACCACAGCCGCCGCGATCCACGCACCACTCTTCTTCTTCGGCGTCGGGTTCTTCACCCAGCCGCCGCGCCGGTAGTGCATCCCCGGCCTGCCCTTGGACGCCATACGGACCCCCTCCACACCAGCGGACCGCCCTCGTGCAGCCCGTCCTTTACTGATGTAGCAGCCACCACTGACAGCAGATGACGGATCATCAAGTCAACTTCGCATAAGGCACGTTGCTGCTGTCCGGATCCGATCGCGCAGGTGTCCGACCCCTACCGCGACTCCCCCTCACAGCCGGGGCGGTAGTGGGCCGGCTCTCCCCTTGCACTGTGTCCGGAATACGCGGCTGCCCGGAATCGATTGTTCCGTGCGAGGCCATCGAGGTGAACGGGGGAGCCGGTGAACGATCTGAAGCTGTTCCGCGTCGCAGACGGGCATGCGGCCGAGATCCCGGGAGCGGCGGTGGCGCTGGAGCGTCACCTGCAGACGCTGATCGAGCGGAACATGGAAGCGATGCTCGGAATACGGTTCCTGGCGTCCGAGTACGGCACGGGTTCGCGGCACCGGGGGCGGATCGACTCGTTGGGACTGGACGAGTGCGGCAACCCGGTGATCATTGAGTACAAGCGTTCGAATGGTAAGGCGGTGATCACTCAGGCGCTGTCGTACCTGTCGTGGCTGCGGGATCACCGGCACGAGTTCGAGAGCCTGGTGAAGGAGCGGCTCGGCGACGAGGCGGCCGGCTCGGTCGACTGGAGCAATCCGCGCCTGGAGTGCATCGCCGGGGACTTCACGTCGCACGACACGAACGCGCTGGAGGAGATCGGCCGCCGGATCGATCTCGTGAGCTACCGGGACTTCGGCGGGGGCCTGCTGGCTCTGCAGTTGGTCGCCTCCGTGACCGGATCCGCGGCACCATCCCGGACTCCGAGCGCGCCGGCGAACACGAGTGCACCCTCGGAGGGTTCTGGGGGTGGCAGTTCGGTGGTCAAGTCGGTCTGGCAGTTCTACGACGAGTCGCCTCAGTCTCTACGGGACCTGTACGCCGACCTCGACGCCATGTTGATCTCCCATGCCGATGTGCAGAAGGAGTTCCAGCTGCATTACGTCGCCTACCGGCGGATCAAGAACGTCGCGACCGTCCGTGTCCAGCCGCGCAGCCACACCCTCGTGGTCCGGCTTGCGGTCGATCCGGACACGGTCGAGCTTGTCGAGGGCTTCGCCCGTGATGTGCGCAAGATTGGCTGTCTGGGAACCGGCCCTCTCGAGCTGCGGATCCGCTCCCAGGAGGACCTGGCGAGAGCCGGTGACCTCGTCCGGCGAAGCGTCGAAGGCCGCTGACCCAGATGTGCGGGGGCCGGCGTGTATCGCAGCTTCGATGCACACCGGCCCTCGTTTTGCGTGCCTTCAAGGACGGCGGTCTAGCCTCGATCTTTCGTGAGGGTCCGCCGACGGAGTCGGTGGACCCTTTCGCTTTCCGGAGCTGATGCCGGGCAGGCCGGTGGCCCGGCTGTCGCGTCGGGTGGACGCCGGGTTCCACTGCCCGGGGCGGGTGATGCTGTCGCAGGGACGGTGGGTTGCTGGTCAGCCGGGGTTGGGCAGGAGCGCGAGCCGTTCAAGGGCGGTGGTGATCTCGCCGGTCCAGGGCCAGTGCCGGGCGAGGCGGAGAATCCTGCGCCGACCGGTGGTGACGAGCTGGCCGGCTGCGGAGAACAGGCGGAACCGCAGGCGACGCGGTTCCCAGAGCCTCGCCCGGCCGGTCAGCGCGAGCATGGGCATCCAGGCCAGCAGGTCGAGCGCGATCTGGACGATCTCCATCCAGACCCGGTTCTGGGCGGTGTCGTGCAGGGGCAGGTTGCGCAGGCCGGTGGCCCGGGCGGCCCGGATCCGGTCCTCGGCCCTGGCCCGCAGCCGGTGACGCAGCTCGAGCTCGGCGATCGGCCGGCCGGTGGTATTGGTCGCGAAGCACGTGATCCGCATGCCGTCCGCGTCCGTGATCCTCAACTGGGCGCCGGGATAAGGCCGTTCCTTTCGCACGATGAGCCGCATGCCCTTGGGCCAGCCGTGAAGGAGCTTGCCGGTGAGCTCGGCGACCCAGGCCCCGTCCCGGGCCTCACCGTCGGCCTCGACGGCCGGGGTCCAGGCCGAGGCGGGGACCTTCAGCATGTGTTCGTGGATCGCTTCGGTGACCGTCATGCCGACCGAGTAGGACAGCCATCGGCCCCGCTTCGCGAGCCAGGACACGAAGTCGTGGGTGCCGCCGGCGGAGTCCGTGCGGATCAGCGTCTGCCGTCCTCGCCGGTAGCGCTTGGGCAGTTGGGCCAGGGCGAGTCGGGCGGTGGTGATGTGGTCGGCGGCGGTGTTGGAGCCCGCGTTTCCCGGTCGGAGGAGCGCGGCGACGGGCTCACCGGTTCCGCCCGGTCCGTGGTCGACGAAGGCCGTCAGGGGGTGATGGCCGTAGGTCTTCTTCCAGGTCGCGGCCGCGTCCTCCTTGTCGGAGTGGGCGATCACGAGGACGCCGTCGAGATCGACCGTGACCCGGCCGTCGGCATCCGGGGCCGTCTCGCCCGCCAACGACCAGGCACGATGGCGGACTTGGGAGCGTGCGGACCGGACGGCCTGCAGAGCTTTCTCGCCGGATGCCGCGAGGGTGTCGATCAGACGGGAGATGGTCGGGTCGGAGGCGACCGGGCCGAAGACAGCCGGCTCACACCGCAGCGTCGCAACGTCCGCGAGGCAGTCCCCACCCAGTGCGACAGCCAGGGCCACGTCCAGGAGAGCCTTGCCGGGATCGTGGACGGCCCGCGGCTTCCGCCACGGAGCCAGAGCTGCGGATATCGCCTGGTCAAGGCCCGTCTTGCGGACCGTCTCCAGCAGCAGGACCGCACCGGCCTGCGAGACCACCTGCCGACCGTCTCCCTGGACACGGACACGTGGGTACGACGAGATAGGCTCTCTCACCTGGAAAGTGCTCTTTTCCTTGCAGCCAACAGGACCCTCAGCAAGTCCTATCGTTGCAGGTCAAGGGCACTTTCCGTGTTTCTGATCAACTCTTGGACAGCCCATCTCGCGAAAGCGCGAGGCTAGCGTGGTCCGGTCTCATTCTTCGGGTCCTGCCAGTTCGAAGTCGTCCTGCGTCAGGGCGCTGCGGAGGCGCTCTTCCGCGATGTCCGCATAGTGGTCGGACAGTTCGATCCCGACGAACTGGCGCCCCTCGAGCAGCGCGGCGACGCCCGTGGAGCCGGACCCAGCGAAGGGGTCCAGGACGGTGCCGCCGGGCGGACAGATCTTGACCAGCTCCTGCATAACCTCGACGGGCTTCTGAGTGATGTGCACACGGTCCTTCCTCGGCTGACTCGCGGTGTAGAGGCCGGGAAGATAGACGGGGTTGCGGTCGGCATCGACCGGGCCCTTGGTGCCCCAGACGATGTACTCGCATGACTGCTTCAGGCGGCCCTTCTGCGGTCGGGAGACCGGCTTGTGCCAGGACGCGATGCCGCGCCAGGTCCACCCGGCGGCCTGGAGGGCATCCGTCGTCGTCGGCAACTGGCGCCAGTCGGCGAAGACCAGTGCGGCGCCGGACTCGGCGGTGGCCCGGTATGCCTCGGTGAGCAGCAGGCTCAGCCAGAAGCCGTACGAGCGCTGGTCGCGGTTCTCGCCGGGGAAGTTCGCCAGCTGATGCTCGGCGTCAGCGGAGGTGTACTTCGAGCGGGCGGTGCGGCCCGTGCGCTCGGCGCTGGTGCGTCCGCCGCTGTTGTACGGCGGGTCGGTGATCACGGCGTCGACGCTGTCGTCGCCGAGGCCGGCGAGCACGGTCAGTGCGTCGCCTCGGTGGAGGGTGTACGGCATCCGGGAGTTCTCGCTTTCCGGGGTTTCGGTCATGGCGCGCGTTTTCCTTCGGGAGTCGCGCAGCGGTGGCTCCGAGCGGCATCGGGAGCAGCCATTCGGGGCGGTTGATGGGCGGGAGGTTAGCCGGTAATTCCGGCCGCACCCAATGAGCCCAAAGCCACTCTGTCGCACTGAGAACGGGCCGGATCGAGAGGTCGTTTGGTACGGCCGGAAATCGCGTCTACTGTCTCACCGTGTTCGCAGGACGGAGCCCGCCTCCACTCCTGCTGACCTGTGTTGTTCTGTGCTGTCCCGTCCAACGGGGCAGCCCCGGAACCACAGTTGAGGCGTGTTATCGACGAGTGAGGGGATGCATTTCCGATGTGCTGCCTGAGATTACGAGCGCGGCTGGCTGCCGCGCCCCGATGACATCACCGCGATCCGGGAGTTAGCAGCCCCGGATAACGGATTCCTCTCGCTCCTGCGGGAGTTCGGATTCACACCGGCGCGGCGCCGGTGACCTTTTCCACGAGAGACCGGCGCCGCGCCACCACAGTAAGGAGCTGCGAATGCAGCATGCCCAGAAACTCCTATTCCGGCGGTGGCCGTGAAGACGACCGGCGCCGTCGTGGGCCTGGTCGCCACCGGTCCCCTGCTACTGGCCGCCCCGCTCGTCGTCGTAGCCGCCAAGGATGCGGCGGCCTGCACCGCCAGCAGTCCACAGGCTGTGGACAGCGCGGCCGTCGCCCGACAGGTGGAGTCGATCCTGAACGGTGGTAAGGGCGATTCGGTCTCGACCGCGGGTCTGAGCAATCCGGCCGAGCAGATACCGAACGCGAAGACCATCGTCGCCACGGGCATCGCGCTCAAGGTGCCAACGCGTGGACAGGTGGTCGCCCTGGCGACCGCCCTGCAGGAGTCCGGCCTGCGGAACCTGTCGTACGGGGACCGGGATTCGCTCGGGCTGTTCCAGCAGCGTCCTTCGCAGGGCTGGGGCACGGCCGAGCAGATCCAGGATCCCGTGTACGCGGCGACGCAGTTCTATACACACCTCCTGAAGGTCGACGGGTGGCAGCAGCTGACCGTCACGCAGGCCGCGCAGGAGGTCCAGCGCTCGGGCTACCCAGGCGCGTACGCCAAGTGGGAGGACCTGGCCACCGCCCTGCAGTCGGCGATCGCGAAGGCCCTGGGCTCCGCGGATGACGCTGGTGAATCGACCGATACTCCGACCGCTGCCGCTGGTTCCTCCGGCTGCGCGGCCGAGGGCGGGGAGGACGGTGCCGGCTTCGGCACGATTCCCGCCGGGGCGCTGCCGGACGGGTACGAGATTCCCGCCGACGCGCCCGCCAAGGTACGGACCGCGATCCGGTGGGCGCTCGGCCAGCTCGGCACTCCGTACCAGTGGGGTGGCTCGTGCACGGACTCGCACGGACAGGACCCGATGGGGCGCTGTGACTGTTCGTCGCTGATGCAGCGCTCGTACGCCGCCGCCGGCGTGACGCTTTCCCGTACGACCTACACCCAGGTCAAGGAGGGCAAGGCCGTCTCCCTGGGTGCGGTGAAGCCAGGTGATCTGCTGTTCACCGAGGGCACCGCCGCAGCCCCCGATCACGTGGGGATGTACATCGGCTCCGGGCTGATCGTGCACGCGCCGCGCACTGGTGACGTGGTCCGGATCACCACACTCGCGGCCTGGAAATCCCAGGTCCTGGCCGTGCGCCGCATCGTCGCCTGATTACGCGGACCCCAACCGCCCCATTCTCTCTGGCGCTCCGCCGGCCGTCATTCCCCCATTCGAGGGACTGACCCCTCCATGAATCGAACGCCTCACCGCTGCTTCCTGCATGGCCCTCGACTGATCCCCCGGCTCCCCGCCGTGGCTCCGGGGCCGTAACTCCTCGGTTCCAAGGCCGTCGCCTCAGACTCCTCTCCCCCCTCTCCGCCCTGCCCGGGCATCTCCGCATACCTATTTTCGAACTGGAGTTTCCATGAATCTTGCCGACCACGTCCGTTATCTGGCTTATGACCCGGGTGTTACGCCGAAGGAGGGTGGCCTGCCGGGCCTGTCGGTCCTGAAGGAGGTCATCTCCTCGATCAACCTGTTCGGCATCATCGCCGTCGTCGGCGCCCTGGCCGTCTCCGCTGTGGTGTGGGCCTGGGGCCACCACTCCGGCTCGCACCAGGCCGAGGCCAACGGCAAGAAGGGCGCCACGGTCGCCGCCGGCTGCGCGCTGCTGCTCGGCGCCGCGAACGGGATCGTCACCTTCTTCTCCGCGCTCGGCTCGCAGGTCCACTGATGCTGGCGAATCGATCTGCCACGCACGCACGCCCGGGCAGCGCATCAGGAGTGCCCGGCCGGGCCTTGGCCGGGCACGCGGTCCTGGCCGTCCTCACGGCGGTCGCCGGGCTGATCGCGTATCTCACCCGCGATGGCAACAGGGTGGCCCAGCCCTCCGCCCCGAGCGCGACCGGCTCGGCGACCGCAACGGCAAGCGCTGCACCATCCCCGTCAGCCTCTGAGCCCGTCGGCAAGGGCTCGGTGGCCGAGCCGCCGAAGACAACCGACCCGGTGGTCTTCGGCAAGGCATTCGCCAAGGCCCTGTGGTCCTACGACGCCCGCACGCTGTCACAGCCGCAGCAGCTGGCCGGGTTGAAGGCATGGATGACCAGCGAGAAGAAGTACGCCGACTGGTCCTCGGTCAGCGCCCAGCTGCCCACGAAGGATCTGTGGAAGCAGCTGCGGACGAACGGCCAGTACGCCACCGCCCGCATCAGCGAGGGCCACATCCCGACCGCGTTCACGGCCGCACTCAACGACAACCCGGGCGCGATCACCACCGCGTACGTCTACGCGGTCACCGTCACCGGCACCCAGTCCATCGCCTGGGACGGCGGCGGAGCTGGTGCCGAGTCCCGCTCGATCACGCTCGCCGTCCAGTGCCGCCCCCACGAGCGCTGCGCGCTGTCCGGCATGGCCCCGAGCGTCAGCCCCTGACCCCGCACGAGAAAGAAAGGAGGCATCTGCCATGGCCGTGAACGTCTGTGAACTGCCGCTGATGTCCAGCGTCTGCGACAGCGTCACCAGCGGGGTCGGCGACGCCATCACCGACGGTATCGGCGCCTGGATCGCCAAGTCGACCGGCGAGCTCGCTGCTTCGGCGGCCGACCTCGCCGCCGAGGGCATCAACGCCACCACCACGGTGAACCTGAACGCGTCCTGGTTCCGCGACAACTACGAGCTGCTGCTGCCGATCGGGCTGATCCTCACAATCGGCACCTTCTGCCTGGCCCTGATCCGGGCCGCCTGGCGCCGCGACAGCGAGTCGCTGTTCGACGCGCTGAAGGGCACGATCGTGGGCGTCTTCTTCGCCTTCACCGCGATCGCCTTCACCACCGTTGCCCTGACCGTCGTCGATGCCCTCTCCGAGGGGTTGTTCACCCTCGCCAAGAGCAGCATCTCCGACGCGGTCCGCCGCGTGGTCCTGGTCAGCCAGTTCGGGCAACTGGGCGGACTGGGCTGGCTGGTCCAGGCAATGGTCGCCCTCGGCGCCGCCATCGGAGCGTTCATGTACTGGGGCGTGATGGTCTTCCGCAAGGTCGGCATCCTGATCCTGGTCACCTTGGCGGTCTTCGCCGGGGCCGGAGGCGGCTGGGAGGTGGCCAAGCGCTGGCGGCGCGGCTGGATCGAGGCCACCGCCACGCTCGTCGTGTCGAAGTTGCTGATGACGATCGTGTTCCTGACCGGTGTCTCAGCCATGGGCAAGGCGGATGCGAAGGACGGGTTGTCCGCCCTGTCGGATGCGATGGCCGGCATCGTCGTGCTCGCCCTGGTGATGCTCACCCCGTACGCCACGTACAAGTTCGTGCATTGGGCCGCCGATGGCGCAGGCGGCGAGGACCTGCACCGCTCGGGGTCCTCCGGCGTCGTCACCGCCGCCAGCGGCGCAAAGACTGCCGGGCAGCTCGCTGTCCAGGCCGGCACCGGCACTCCCGCTCCGCAGGGCCCTGCGAGCGTACCGGGCATGGGCTCGGGCGGGGTCGCCTCCGGGATCGACCCCACCGGCGGCAACAGCAGCACCGGTACGCCGAAGCAGGTCCGGTTCCGCTACGGCGAGGATCCCAACGCCACCGGCGACAAGGGCACTCCGCTCATCAAGCGCCCGCCGACCGACGGTGACCGGGGCCAGCCGCTGATCCGGCGCCCCGGACAGCAGGCCGCGGCGAACGCCCCAGCATCGTCAGGCTCCGCGGCAGCCGAGGCACCTGCGGGCCCGCAGCCACAGGGGCCGGCGACTCGGCTACGGCCTCCGGCCGCGCAGGGAGGCGCGGCCTCGTCCGGCGCTGGTCCCGCTCCGCAGGGCTCGGCGATACCGCAGCAGTGGGTCTACCCCAACCCACCGCAGGGCGGTTCGCGCTCCTAGCCCTGGTTGATGGGGGCGGGCCGCCCCGACGGCGGTGGCCCGCCCCCTCCCTCCCCTTCCATCTCTGCACTTCGTTTCAAGGACGGCTTCGCCATGCTCTCCGACACCTCACCAGCCGATGCCCCGGCCACGGTCAAGTTCCCGCACCGCTCGCGGCGCGGCGTGCTGCTCGGCCTGACTACCGCCCAGCTCGTCGTCGTGGCCGCCACCGGTCTGCTGCTGCTCGCGGTCCTGCTCACCGCCGGCGTCACCGGAGCACTCAAGCTGATACCGGTGTGGGCGGTGATCGCGGTCGCGGTCTTCGCCCGGCACCACGGCCGCTCGCTCGCCGACTGGTCCCCCATCGTGCTCCGGTACGCCCTGCGCCGTGCCCGCGGCCAGTTGCTCTGGCTCGCCAGGCCCTCCACCCGGCCGCGCCGCGAGGGCTTGCTGCACCTGCCCGGCACCGCCGCCTCGCTGCGCGTGGTCGCCTCCCCGGACCGCCGCGTCGGCGCCATCCACGACCCGCATCGGCAGACCCTGACCGCCGTCGTGAAGATCTCAAGCCGGGCCTTCGCGCTCCTCGATCCGGCCACCCAGAACGCCAACGTCGCGGGATGGGGCCGAGCCCTCGCCGCCCTGGCCCGCACGGGACAAATCGCCCGCATCCAGGTCCTGGAGCGCACCGTCCCCGACTCCGGCGACGCGCTCAACCGCTACTGGGAGGACCACGGCCGCCCCGACACCCACCTCGCCGGCCCCGTCTACGCCGACCTGCTGGCCGCCGCCGGACCCGCTGCCGCGCCGCACGAGGCGTACGTCGCCCTGGCCCTGGACCTCAAGGCCGCGCGACGGCTGATCAACCAGGCCGGAGGAGGGCTCACCGGCGCCTTTGCGGTCCTGTCCCAGCTGACGGCAACCTTCGATCAGGCGGCCCGCAACGCCGGACTCACCCCCGCCGGCTGGCTCACCGGCAGCGAGATCGCCGCCGTGGTGCGCACCGCGTACGACCCCGAGGCGTCCGCGGCGCTCGACCGCTGGTCGGCCTCTGGACGCCCGCAGGCCGACCCGGCCGCCGCCGGCCCCGTGGTCCTGGTGGAGAAGGCCGACCGGATCCAGACCGACACCGCGCACCACGCGGTGTTCTGGATCGAGAACTGGCCCCGGATCGAGACCAGCCCCGGGTTCCTGCACCAGCTGCTGTTCGCCTCCGGCGTGCGCCGCGCCCTTTCACTCACCTACGCGCCCAAGGGCCTCGATGCCGCGCTGAGGGACGTCCAGCGCAAGAAGGCCACCGTGATCGCGGATGCGGCCGAGCGGCAGCGCAAGGGCCAGGTCGACTCCGAGGAGGACTCGGTCGAGTACGCCGATATCAAAGCGCGTGAGCGGCAGCTGATCGCCGGCCACGCCGATGTCGCCCTGACCGGTCTGCTCACCGTCTCCGCCGAGAGCGACGAACAGCTCAACGCCGCCTGCGCCGCCGTCGAGACCGCCGCTGTCGCCGCGCTGGTCGATCTGCGCCGTCTGACCTGGCAGCAGGCCGAAGCCTTCACCAATGCGGCCCTCCCGCTGGCCCGCCCGTAGCGCTCCGTCCTCTCACCCGCACCTCGCCGAAGGGCATCGCCATGCTGACCCCGCAGCCGCCGCTGCCCGACCTCGCCCCGGATTTCGTGCCGTTCGCCACCGCAGCGCTCGACTTCCACCGCAGCATCAACGTCCCCGCCGGAACGGTCGCAGCCAGCCGCGCCGAGCTGGACTCCCTGCACTCCCATCTGATCTCCCTGCACGGCCTGTTCGACGCCCACACCACCCGCACCGCCGTGGTCGCCGAAGCCGAGGGCGACCACCTGCGCGCCGTACGGACCCGGCTGTGGCAGGCCGCCGAGCACCTCCACGCCGCGTATCACGCAGCTCCCCGCCCCTCCACTGGCCAGACGCCGGCCCCGGAGGCGTGCCGGGCGGGGCTTCCCGAGGGTGCCCCGGAGCTGTCGATCTGCCAGCGGCATCTCGCCACCGCCGCCCGGGTCCGTCGCCAAACGACCCCGGCCGAGCTGCACGACCCGTTCACCGGCCTCATCCGCCACTGACCACCGCCCGAGGAGTTCTTGCCCCATGGCGATCCGTACGCGCGCCAGCGCCAGCCCCCTGTTCACCCCGCGCAAGGCCAGCCGCGCCACAGCTCGCGCCGCGCGAGAAGAGTTCGCCGCCGCCCGCCACACCGCCCGCCACGCCGCCCGGCCCGAGACCCGCCCCACCGCTCCCGGTACCGACCCGGACCTGCGGGCCACCTACCCCACCTCGGGAAGGCCCGGCCCCGCCTCCGCCCGAGGCGGCCTCCTCAAACTGCCCGCACACCGGATGACGACGGCCACCGCCAGCGGCGCGTACCCCTTCCTCGCCGAAGGCGGACTCGGCGCACAGGGCATCTACATCGGCCGCGATGTCCACGCCGAAGCCGCGTTCACCTACGACCCGTTCGCGTTGTACGGGCGGCTGGAGGGCTTCACCAATCCGAACATCCTGCTGGCCGGGATCATCGGCATGGGCAAGTCCGCCCTCGCCAAGTCCCTCGCGGTACGCGCCGTTGCCTTCGGCTACCGCATCTACGTCCCCTGCGATCCCAAGGGCGAGTGGAAGCCGTCGCCCAGGCCCTCGGCGGCAGCACCATCGCCCTCGGCCCCGGCCTCCCAGGACGGCTGAACCCGCTCGACGCCCCTGCGAAGCCGTACGGCATCAGCGAGCAGGACTGGAAGGGCGAGGTCCGCAAGCGCCGTCTGCTGCTGCTCGGCTCCCTCGCCCGTACCGTCCTGCGCCGCGACCTGCACCCGATGGAGCACACCGCGCTCGACGTCGCCCTCGACCAGGTCGTGGGCGCCGCCGAGGCCGTCGGCGCCACGCCGCTGCTCGGCGACGTCGCCCACGTCCTGGGCACACCGGCTCGGCTCGACGCGGCCACCGGCGAGCTGTCCGGGCGGCTGGGCCAGGCCGCCGAAGACCTCGCGCACGCCCTGCGCCGACTCGTCCACGGTGATTTGGCCGGGATGTTCGACGCCCCCTCCACGGTCGCCTTCGACCCGGCCGCGCCGATGCTGTCCATCGACCTGTCCCGGCTCGGCGGCGCCGGTGACGACACCGCCCTCGTCCTCGCCATGACCTGTGCCTCGGCATGGATGGAGGCCGCCCTCGCCGACCCCACCGGTGGCCGGCGCTGGGTGATCTACGACGAAGCGTGGCGGGTCATGCGGCACGTCGCCCTGCTGGAGCGCATGCAGTCGCAGTGGAAGCTCTCCCGAGGACTCGGCATCGCGAACCTGATGGTTATCCACCGGCTGTCCGACCTGCTGACCGCAGGCGACGCCGGATCGCGGGGCCGTGCACTCGCCGAGGGCCTGCTGGCCGACTGCTCCACACGGATCATCTACCGCCAGGAAGCAGACCAACTCGCCACTGCCGCCACCCTCCTGGGCCTGACCGGCGTCGAGACCCAAGCCGTCTCCGCCCTGACCAAGGGTCGCGGCCTGTGGAAGGTCGCGGGCCGGTCCTTCATTACGCAACACCTCCTCCATCCGCGCGAACGCGAACTGTTCGACACCGACGCCCGGATGAACTGAAAAGTCAGTGAGTTCACTCCGGCTGACGGTTTCTCGACTCTCCAATACCACTGCGGAGATGCGGCGTTGAAGGCGCGTGAAGGCGTGGGTTCCCACCTTGGGATTCCGCCATGACCCTCGTCATCGGCTCCTCGGCCGGTGCGCTCAACGCTGTCGCCTTCGCCCAGGATCCGACGGCAGAAGGGCTCGACCAACTGCACCAGCTGTGGACGCGCGCCCGGCGCGGTGACGTGTTCCCCCTGCGCCTGCTCTCCCTCGTCACCGGACTGACCGGGCTGCGCGACAGCCTCGCCGAGCCGGACCGGCTGCGCGCCCTGATCGAACGCGGCCTGCAAGTCCACAATCTGCGCGACACCAGGATTCCCGCGCACGTTGTCGCCACCGACGCACAGTCCAGCGCACCCGTGGTGCTCTCCGCGGGGCCCGCCGTGGACGCGCTGCTGGCCAGCGCTTCCATTCCCGGAGTCCTGCCGCCAGTCGCCCGCAATGGCCAACTCCTGGTCGACGGGAGTCTCTCGGCCGACATCCCGATCCGGCAGGCCGAGGCGCTCGGCGCCACCACCAGCTACGTACTGCCCTCTCTTCTGACAGCCGAGCCGCAGACCCCGGTCACCGGGGCCCTGCCGATGCTGATCCGGACCATCGGAATGATGCTCGGGCGAACCTCGGCCAGCGATCTCACGGCCGCACAGGGCGAGGTTCACATGCTGCCAACCCCCTGCGTACGGAGCGGACTCAACCCTCTGGACTTCCGCCACGCAGCAGAACTGATCAGCCTCGGCTACGACACCACCCGCACCTGGCTGGCCGACCGGTGCAAGCACGCGTAACAACTCGGACCGAGCCGCCATCGAGCCACCAGGTACCCGGCGCCGCAACCGCTCCCCGCACTCACTGAGCGGTGACCTGTCGGCCCCCTACCGCACATTCCCGGCCTCCCCAAACGCCTCCACGTCCGGATCCTCGACCACACCCCTCACGCCGCACGCCTGTGCCCGAATCCCGCGTCCCGTTGCACCACAGGAGGTCCCAGCATGCCCGAGCCCATCCCCGCCATCCGTATCGCCCGCCGCCCCACCAGCGGCGTCACCGCAGAAGGCGGTGACGCATTCGCCGCCACGCTCCTGGAACGGGCCGGATTCATCCCGCAGTCCTCGATCCGCCAGTCCTGGTACCGGCTCCACTACGACATGGGCGAGGACTACGAGAACGAAAAGGCCACCTACGCCTACGAGATGCTCACCGCCGCCCGATACCCGGTGGTCATCGACCCCTCGCTGCTCCTGCGCAATGACGACATCGGCACGGCTCCTCTCGTCGCCACGCACGCCGCCTACAACCAGACCCTGAGCACGCTGATCAACGAGATCGTCCACGCCGACGAGGCCGTCGAGGTTGCCGCCCTCCTCTACGTCCTCACCGACGAAAGGATCGGCATGCTGCCCGCGCTCCGCGAAGTGGTGGAGAAGGCCGGCTTCTGGGTCGACGGCCTCGGCACCCCGCCGCTGGCGGAACGGTTGCGCGAGGCCAATCGCGCCCTGCTTGACGCCACCGTCGGTATCCATCACACCGCCGACGCGCTGCTCGCTCTCCCCGAAGACCGCCAGCGCCGTCCCGTACCCCAGTGGCTCCTGCGCATCCAGGCCGCCCAGGCGCGGACGGCCACCGGCCATGCCCCGGCCAGCCCCGGCTCCGACGAGGCCGAGCCGCCGCCTCCGGCCGCCCCGCAGCCACCGCGCCGTACGCGCTGAACTCCCACCCCTCCCCCGATCGAACGCAGACCCACGCGTGCCGGGCTCCGACTCCGCCTTGGACATCACCATCGCCCGCGACCGGCAGTGCGCCGTCACCGGGACGGCAACACATGGCAGAGCCGCCACCCGCCACCGTCCCGGCGGTCTCTGTCCCGCCGACCTCCGCACCGGGCCAGCCGCGATGCCGCCGACCTCGCCGACGCCAGAAGAGACACCCTCATGGACGACCCGCACATAGTCATCGGCCACCACCCAGATCTGGGCATCGTGGCCGCCAACCGGCACAACACCCCTGTCATCGACCACGTTCTGCGGCGCGTGGGCTTCGAGCCCGTTCCTGGCCGCCGCCAGCTGTACGCGCTGGCCGAGCCCGAGCGGGACGGGATCCGCCGTACCCGCCAGGCCGTGCAGAGCCTGCGCATCGTGCGCTATCAAGTGGCTGTCGACGCTGATTTCGAGCCCGACTCGCTGCCGCCACGGCCCTCCCAGAACCGCCACCGCGATCGCGCCGAGAGTCTGTCCGGGCCGTACGCACATGCTCGTGCCCTCGCCTCAGACATCGCTTCCGGCCGCCTGGTGCTCCTCGATCAACTGCGGGATCCGGAAGGCACCTTGCGTGCGGTCGGTACCTACCGCGCCACGGGCGAGGGCGTCCTGCTCTACGGCGAAGGTGACCTGCGGTACGTCGAGAGTCGGCACGCGGATACCGACCGTGCGCTCGCGGCCTTCGCATACGTCCGCGGCAACGGCCGCCCCGTGCCGCCGCCGGAGCCGCGAACACGGGCAGCCACCGCTGTCTCGCCCGCCCGCTCGACCCTGCGCCACCCGGTCCGTGCGGCGACCGACACCCCGGACAGCCGCTCTCCGTCCGCACCGCCGGCTGCCGGACTGCGGGCGCCAGGGCGCCGCTCCCGCTGATCAGCACCTCCGTTCCCAGAGCCCCAGGAGCACACTGCGATGGCAAACGAACCCGACGTCGCCTTCGGCCTTCACCCCAAACTCGGACCCGTGGCGGCCGTCTCCGACGGACTGTCGCAAGCCGAAGCCGCACTGCGCGCCGTCGGCTTCGACCACCACAAGCAGCTGGACATCTTCGTCCTCCCCAAGGGTGCGGACCGCCGCACGATGGTTCAGCTCATCCGTGACCTGCAAGCCGTCGGGTACACCGTCGCCGCCGACCCCCATCTGCAAGAGCCGCCGCAGGTTTCGAGCATCCGCGCGCTGACATCCCGGGTCATTCAGGCGCAGCATGCGTCCGATGTCGCCGATGTTTTCAACGACCTCCTGGACGACCGGGGCGGCGTCATGCCGGAGTTGCACCAGCTGCTGGAGGCCAGCGCCGAGTGGTGCGAGCGGCGCCTCGGCGATGAGGGCAGCGACCTCGCCCGCATCTGCCGGCGCCTTGGCCACAAGATCGCCGAGCTGAGCGTGGAGCTGGGCTTCACCGGCGCCGACTTCCTCGACCTCGACAGCCCCCTGCCGCTGCGGCCTACGAACACGGGGCTTCCCCAGCAGAACAGCCGGGCTCACGCCGCGACCACCGTCTCGCCCGCGCACTCCGCCATTTCCCGGCCGGCGACAGCCGACAGTCCCGCGCCATACCAATCGCCCCAGGCTCCCTCTGCCCCGCCCGCCCCCAGCCGATAACAGCCCTATATATAAGGAGCGCGTTCCGTGCGCCTCGAATCCCACATCGCCTTCGGCCCCCATCCCGACCTTGGTGTCGTCGCCGAAGTCGCCCCCGCCAACCCCTACACCGAGACCGAGCAGGTCCTGCGCAAGCACCACTTCCGTCGGCACCCGGATTCGGGGCTGTACTTCCTGCCGAGCGACGCCCCCTACAACCGGGTCCTGCGTGCGGTGACCGGCGCCGCCCGCGTTCTGCAGGACGCGGGCCTGTCGGTGGCAGCCGATCCGCGCCTCATGGTGCCCCCTCCCGTCCCGCAGTCGCCCGACACGCCCGCGCGGAAGGCCGTCCCGGCGCAGTCTCTGACCGCGCTGACCGCCGAGCTGCACACGGCCGACCGTGCGATGGATGCCGCCGAGATCCTTCAGGAACTGCTGGACGAAGACTTCGGCGCCATGGGCGAACTGGAACAACTCCTCACCACCACGGCCACCTGGTGCGAACGCCTGGACGCCGACACCGGGCTCGAACTCGGCTCCCGGCTGCGCACCATCGCCAACCACATGGCCTTCCTCGGCGACCGGGTAGCCGACGTCGAAGGCGACCTGGCGGTCATGCCGAACGTGATCCCCGCCGACGCCCCACCGCTGGCTACCACTCCCACCCACCCGCACGAAGACCTCCTGCCCAGGTACGGGGCTCGTGCCCAGGCGGCCGTGGCCGCATCCCCGCACCGGCCGGCCCACTCGCCTACCACTGCAACACCGCCCTCGGCAGCAACGTCTGCGCCGTCCGGTCCCGCCCGAACGCACTGACCGCCCCGACCGCCCCGACCCGTTCACCACCTCACGAAGGAGCACCACCGCCATGGCCGTCAAGACCAAGTGGACCATCGACCACCACCCGTGCGGTCACACCACGACCGTCGATCTCTCCGACCGTCCCGCCGACCGCCGCGCCGGCTACGCCCGCTGGCTCGCCGGACGGGACTGCTCCGACTGCTGGAAGGCCAGCCGCGACAACGACGCCGAGGAGAAGGAGACGTGGCTGGAGAACAAGCGCGCCCAGGAGCAGGCCGAGGCCGACAACTGGGCCAAGCAGTACCGGATGCCGCCGCTCGACGGGACCGACCGCGCGGTGGCCTGGGGCAGCCGCTGCCGTCACCAGCTGATGGCCGCCGCCTACACCGCCCTCGTGCTGGAAGGCGACACCACGGAACCCGAGTGGGAGGCCCTCGAAGACACCGCCCGCACCGTGACACGGGCCGGGTGGTGGATTGATCAGAGGGAGGCCGAGCCCGGCGATCTGCCGGAACTCCTCCAGGCTGCCAGCGCTTCTGACCGGCCCACCGAGAACCCGTACGCGTAGCGCTCGGCGCCGGACTCTCTATCACCCCGATCCGGCCTGGCCAAGCACCGGTTTCACCGGATCCTGCACTTCCCAGCCGAGCCACACCCTTCGACCGAAAGCAACTGTCGTGCCTGAACCCCTGATCACCATTGCCATCGAGCCCAGCGGCCGGGTCAGCGCCCGCGGCGCCGACGCCCTGGCTGCCACCCTGCTGCGGCGGGCCGGATTCACCGAGATCAACGACTGGCACGGGCTACGCCATCGGATGCCGTTGGCCAGCTCGAGCGACGAGCGAGTGGCTGTTGCCGGGTACGCGGCGCAGATGCTTCGTGCAGCCCGCTACCGGGTCGACATCGACCCACAGCTGGACCCCGACCCGCCCCAGGCGCCCACCCCCACAGATCCCCTCGGGCGCTACAGCGTCGGCCGTGCAGTGCTCGACCTGACCGACCAGGTCAACGCCGCCACCACCGCCGGACAGGCAGCCGACGCCCTGGACCAGATCCTCGACCCTGCCGACGGCGTACTGATCCGCCTTCAGGAGGCCCTGGAAGCAGCGGCCGAGAAATGCAACGACTTCGACGAAGACGGCAGCAGCTTCGGCCTGAGTGACCGTTTTACCGCCGCATCCGAGCAGCTGACCCAGGTCGGCCATGATCTCGACAGCGCCGCCTTCGACTTCCGCGCTTTGGAACCGGCCTCACCGCCCCAGCAACCCCGGGAAGGAAGTCAGCAGGCCCAGGTCACCACCTACGACGAGATGGCTGTCACCAGCGCCGCCCGCGCCACCTCACCGGCCACCCGTAACACCCCCGCCAGCGGCAGGCAAGGGGCCGCCCCGGACAGCACCGCTGCGCCGTCCGGGGCCCAGCCCACCCGTCGTGCCCGCTGACTTCCAGAGCTCTGTCGTGAACAGCCCGGAGCTGCCCCGATCTCGTCCCGAGCCGGTGCCGCACATGCCATCGTCCGACGGCCGTCGCCAGCGATGCCGCTGCCTCCGCCCCGGCCGCAATGACACCTCACGCCGCCTCCCCCCCCCCAGCCGCCGACCGCGCCCGATCCGTTGAGGAGCCCTCGATGACCGCCAGAAGAACTCCCTGCCTGTCGCCTTCCCCTCGTTGTCACCATTCCCGGAGTCTCTTGTGCCATCCGCGCGTTCACGCACGCCCTCGACCACCACCGGAACCGACGCCCTCCTCTATCTCCTGCTCGCCCTCGCCGGACTCGGCTTCGTCGGCGGTTCGCTGGCCTGGCTGTGCGGCAATCTCGCCGCTGTCATTACGAGTTCGGGCCGATGGTCCGTCTACCATCCCGCGACCGCGCTGTTCCATCCCGAGCAGCTCTGGCCTCACCTTCCCCGCCCGACGGTCGTCACCGCTTGTTACGTGCTGCCCGCCCTGGTGCTCCTACTCACCGCCGTCGTCGGCGCGAAGCTCTGGTTGCGGCTACGCGGTAACCCCAAAGGTCTTGCCGACCAGCGTGATCTCTCCGGGCTGCTGCCCAAAGAGATCAGCGCGAAGGCCAAGGACCTCCGGCCCAGCCTGAAAGACACGAACACCAAGCAGATCGCGCCCGACGACCGGGGCATCCTGCTCGGCACCCTGAATCCCGGCAACAAGGAGATACGTTCCTCCTGGGAGGACGTCCTCCTGGCGATCATGGCTCCCCGCTCAGGCAAGACCTCCGGACTCGCGATCCCCGCCATCCTCCGCGCCCCCGGCCCGGTCCTATTGACCTCGAACAAGGCCGCCCGCGACGCCTACACCGCCACCCTCGACGCCCGCGCCGAGGTCGGCACCGTGTGGACGCTGGACCCGCAACAGATCGCGCACGCCCCGCGCGAAGTGTGGTGGGACATCCTCGCCGACGCCCACGACCTGGCCGGCGCCCGCCGCCTGGCCGGTCACTTCGTCACCGCGAGCGTGGACGAGTCCTCCCAGGGCGACTTCTGGTCGACGGCCGCCGCCAACACGTTGACGGCGCTGTTCCTGGCCGCCGCCCGTGACCGTCGGCCCATCACCGACGTACTCGCCTGGCTCGCATCTCCGGCTGATCGCACGCCCATCGACATCCTGGTCGACGCCAGGCTCGACGCAGTCGCCGCGCAGCTGCAGGGCACCGTCGCCGGGGCGGTCGAGACCCGCGACGGCATCTTCGAAACGGCCCGCCAGTACGCCGCCTGTCTCCTCGACCCCGCCATCGCCGCCTGGGTCACCCCAGCCCCAGACCTGCCCGAGTTCAAGCCGGAGGCGTTCGCCACCAGCCGCGACACTCTGTTCCTGCTGTCCAAGGACGGCGGCGGCTCCGCCTCGGCGATCATCGCCGCAGCCGCCGACGCCGTGATGCGCGCCGCCGTCATCCAGGCCGAACGCGACGGCGGACGCCTCGACCCGCCCCTGCTGGCGATCCTCGACGAGGCCGCCAACGTCTGCAAGATCCAGGACCTGCCCGACCTGTACTCCCACCTCGGCTCCCGGGGCGTCATCCCCGTCACCATCCTGCAGTCCTATCGCCAGGGCGTACGGGTATGGGGCGAGGCCGGGATGGATGCCCTGTGGTCTGCGGCCACCGTCAAGCTCATCGGCTCGGGCATCGACGACGCCGACTTCGCGGACAAGCTCTCGCGCCTGGTGGGCGATCACGATGTGCAGACCGTCTCCGTCTCGCACAGCGAGTCGGGCAAGTCCAAGTCGGTTTCGATGCGGCAGGAGCGGATCCTTCCGGCCGACGCGATCCGGGCCCTGCCCAAGGGCACCGCACTGCTCCTGGCCACCGGCATCCGCCCAGCGCTGCTGAACCTCAAGCCCTGGTACAAGGAGCCGAACGCCGGTCCCCTCGGCGCCGCCTCAGCCCGCGCCACCAAGGCGATAACCGAACGCGCCCTGTCGAAGTCCCTGGGCCGTGACGACTTCGGGACCGTGGCATGAGCGTCTGGAACAAGCCCGCCGCCGAGCGTGTGGCCTCCCTGCGCGAGCAGTACGCCTCCGCCGACGAGCCGGTCGCCGATCTGTCGGACCTGGAGCTGCTCAACTCGGCGTACGAGTCGGTGCTGCGCGAGCAGATCGACACCCGCGACCGCTACATGGGCCTGCTCACGGAGCTGCGCAAGCACGACGACGCCGTTCGGAAGGCGGCAACCCGGGCCCTCACCGACCACGCCGAGCGCTACGCCCACCGCGCGGTGAACGAGTACATGCGCCCGTTCAACGCCGTCCTCTACCGCATCGAGAACCTTCCCGACCGGCCCGGACCGCGGCAGATGGAAGGACTGCGCCAGGCCGCCGACCGCGTCCAGTTCCAGCTGCGTAACGCCCCGAACCATCCCGCGGAACTCAACGATCCCGAAGGTGCCCGGCAGACGCTGCGTGCCATCCACCGCGTTGTCGGCGTCCTGGACGGCCGGGAGGGACTGAACGGCGACGACGTGCTCCGGCTGGTCAAGAACGCGCTCAACGACGAAGCCCCGACCGACCTGTTCGCGGTGGCCGACCGGGGCACCCCCAAACCGACTCCGCCGACACCGGACCCGCCGTTTGCCGGACCGGGCTGGGCCGACCTCGGGGGCTTCTGGGCCTACCAGCCCGACAGTTCGGGCGCCCATGTGAAGGCGTACCCGGTCGGCCAGGACTGGTACCTGGACCTGTGGTCGGACGGTGGACAGCTGCTCGCTTTCGGCACCGTTCCCGAGGCCGAGGTCGGCGCCCTCGCCCCGGCCCTCGTCGCCCACGCCGACGACTGGGCCCGCGACCGATCCGAGTACGCCTGGCGCCGCTTCGCCGACACCGCCCAAGCCGCCCGCACCACCGGCCCCGGGACACGCATCGAACTCGCGCCAGCACCCGGTCGGGCACAGGAGCCCAGCAACTCCCGGCTCCATGCGGCCACCGCGACCTCTCCCGCCCGGCCGCCCAGCGTCACCGCGGCCAGCCCTGCGCGGGCGTCAACCGGGGCACGCCCTGCGCCGGCCGCCGCGCCCCGCCGCCGGTAACCCTCCGCCGCCGCTTTCTCTCCCATCCCTCCCTGCTCCCTCCATCCCTCCCTGCGCTCAGAAGGACTTCCGCAATGCCTCCTTCCATCCCGGACACCGCTCAACGCCACAATCCTGCCAAGCGCTCAAGGGCCACCGCTTCCGAGCCCAACAGCGCCTCCAGGCCGAGCCGTTCCGGCACCACCGGCTCGCCGACGCTGAGGGTGCTCTCGCTCGGCGCCGGGGTCCAATCGAGCAGCCTGTTGATCCTGGCCGCCGAGGGCCGCCTGCCGAAGCTCGACTTCGCGGTCTTCGCCGACACGGGCTGGGAGCCGCGCGCCGTCTACGACCATCTCGACCGGATCGAGCGGGAGATCGCGCGCCCCGCCGGGATCCCGATACTTCGGGTGTCCTCCGGCAACATCAGGAACGACGCGCTCGACCCGAACCACCGGTTCGCCAGCATGCCCCTGCACATCCTCAACCCGGACGGCGGGGCCGGGATGTCACGTAGGCAGTGCACGGGGGAGTACAAGGTCAAGCCGATCAAGAAACAGATCCGCGCGCTGCTCGGCTACCCCTACCCCAAGTGGATACCCAAGGGCGTCTTCGTCGAGCAGTGAATCGGCATCAGTGTCGATGAGTTCCACCGGGCGAAGGACGCCGACGTCGCGTACATGCGCAACGTCTTCCCACTGCTCGATCTCGGCCTGACCAGGGCGGATTGCATGCGACTGCTGCGCGCCCGGGGTTTTGGATCAACGCCGAAGTCGAGTTGTCTGGGGTGCCCGTACCACGGCAACGCGCAGTGGCGAGCCCTGCGCGACGGCTCGCCGGAGGAGTGGCGGGACGTGGTGGAGTTCGACGCCGCGATCCGGGCGGGCAATGCCCGCGCGAACGCCGACGGCAAACGGCTCCTCGGCCAGGCGTTCCTGCACCGCTCTCGGGTGCCGCTGGACCAGGCCCCGATCGATCACGTCACCGCTCGCGAATGGGCCCAGCGCCAGGCCGGCCTCGACGAAGCGACAGCCGATGTGGAACTTGCGCTGGAGCAGGGCGCAGCGGAGGACTGCTCGCCCTGGTCCTGCCGCTCCGGCGCCCCGGTCGCCGACGACTTCGACGTCGCCGCATAGCGCACCGCCTCCTCCCTTGCTCTTCCGTCCTTTCTTCCTCAGGAGCGTCATGTCTCCGCGTACGCCAGCGTTTTCCTCCCTCCGCTCCACCGAGCGCCTCGCCGGCACCCCGGCCGTACGGCGCGGCGGTCACTGGTGGCTGGTCGCCCCCACCGGCTCCCTTCTCGCCAGCGACCCGGCCTTCACAGACGAACTCGACCGGCTCGCCACCGATTTGGCCGCAGCGGACCGGGCCGTCGCCGAGGTCCTCGCCGCACGCACTGTCCGGCACGAGGCTCGGCGATGAGGCCGCTGCTCCAAGCCGAGCAGGCGGTCCTCGGCGCCGTGCTGCTCGACCCCGCTCAGATTCCCCGCCTTTCGGAGTGGCTGCGGCCTGGTCACTTCTACCGTCCGCACCATGCGGCGCTGTACGCCGCTCTGCTCAAACTCCATTCCGACGGACGCCCCGGTGGCGCCCCACAGCCCACCGCGCCCGCCACCGAGGGCCGCAAGGCGGGCGCGTGGCCCACCGCTCCTTCGGCGGGCAGTGATGAGCGGCTGGCGTGGATGGATGCCGCCATCGCCGAGGTGAACAGCACCGGGGTGCGGGGCCTGACCGCGGTCTACCTGCACACGCTCATCGACGCCTGCCCGCGCCCGGCGCACGCCCCGGTCTACGGGCGGATGGTGCTTGAGGGCGCCATCCACCGCACTGTCGCCGCACACGCCACCCGTCTGCATCAGATGGCCCGCGCCGACGCCGTACGCGGCAGCGCCGAGGACACCTTGCACTACGCCCAGGTCCTCACCGACGTCCTGGAAGATCTCGCCCGGCGCTGGGGCACGGACGCCCGTCCCATGGCACCGGCCTCGCCGTTGCCCCAGCCTGCCGCTGCGCACCAGCCGCCGGTCTCCGAGGAACTGCTCGCCGACGAGGAGCACCTGCTGGGCGCGCTGACCGCGCACCCCGACGCACTCGGCGAACTGGTGGGCTGGCTGCGGCCGGAGGACTTCGCCTACCCGGGACACGGCCGGATCTACCGCTGTCTGGGCGCTCTGCACCACCGCGGCGAGCCGGTCGACGAGGTCACCGTCCTGTGGGAGGCCCAGCGGCGGGGCGCTTTCGCGGACGGCGCGCTCACCGCCGAGGACGTCCTGCGCCTGTGCGACTCCCGCTCTGGCGGTGGCAGCGCCGACTATTTCGGCGAGCAGGTCGTGCGGGCCGCCCTGGTCCGTACCGCCGCCAGCGCGGCCCGGCAGGTGCGTGCACTCGCCGATGACGAATCCCTCGCCCCCGGCCGTCTCATCGGCTTTGCCCTGCACGCGCTCAGTCCTCTGGAGGACATCCGCCGCCGCTGGAAAACCGCCACCGGCGCCCCCGAGCCGCAACCCGCACCGCAGCCGGCCGTCCGTGTTCCGCCGGCCCGTACGGATGCCGCCCGCGCCCGCAGCCGGCCGCACCCGCCTCCGTCACCGACTTCCCCGGCCAGCTCGTCCGCCGCCGTGGCTTCCCCCGCCCATCCATCCCGACGGAGCCCCTCATGACCCCGCCTGCCTTGACCGCCGCCGACTCCCGCACCCTGTACGCCCTGGCGGAGGAGTTCACCGCAGCCCGCCGCCGCCTCGACGCCGCCCGACGGACCGGCGACGGTCTGCCCGCGCTCACGGCCGCTTCCCATCAACTCCAGTCCCTCGGCCGCCTCGTCGGGAGCCTCACCGACGAGGTGCTGTTCCGAATCGCCGAGCCCGGCCGCCGCACCCCGCAGGAACGGCGTGCCGTCGGCGTCATAGCCCGGACCGCGGCACCGGCGGCACGCGCGCTGGAGCAGTTCGCCGAGGCGTACGAGCAGCTGGGCCTGCTCTACGAGTACGCCGGCCACCTGGCCAACCCCGACCTGGCCGACATGCGGAACTCCGCCGTCAACGTGATCCACGACCGGCTCGACCAGGCGCGGGCCGCGCTCCAGGACGCCTCACACGCCTTGCACTTGGAAGCCGACCGCGCCGGTGCCGTCCTGCCCCGTACAGTCGCCGCCCGCAGCCGTACCACGGTTCCCAACTCCAGCGCCTCCACCGACAGCACACCGACACGACCAGACCCAGCCGCTCCGGCTACCGGTCACGTGCCCCGGCACGGACGTTGATGTGCCCCAGCCGTAGCGAGCCGCTGATCGGGAGCCTTTGCTCCGGCTACGGCGGCCTGGACCTCGGCGTCCAGGCCGCGCTCGGCGGCACTCTCGCCTGGCACGCCGAGTTCAACCCGGATGCGGCCCGGATCCTCGCCCGGCACTGGCCCGGTGTGCCGAACCTCGGCGACATCACAGCCGTCGACTGGGCCCAAGTGCCCAGGGTGTGCGTGCTGACGGCGGGCTTCCCGTGCCAGGACGTGTCCGTCGCCGGCCGCCGCGCCGGGCTCGCCGAAGGCACC
The DNA here is from genome assembly GCF_042430725.1 of Streptomyces cinereospinus. Taxonomy (NCBI): domain Bacteria; kingdom Bacillati; phylum Actinomycetota; class Actinomycetes; order Kitasatosporales; family Streptomycetaceae; genus Streptomyces; species Streptomyces cinereospinus. Next base: position 54,844 of record NZ_JBHMCY010000037.1, read on the forward strand.
CGCTCCGGCCTGTGGCACCACATCGCCCGTGCCATATCCGTCCTCGACCCCTGTCTGGTGGTGATCGAAAACGTCCGCGGACTCCTCTCCTCCTCCGCCGGTCCCCCTGGCGACCTGGAACCCTGCCCGTGGTGTCTGGGAGACGCCCCAGGTCAGCCTGTTGTGCGGGCACTCGGTGCCGTACTCGGATCCTTGGCCGACCTCGGGTTCGATGCACGCTGGCGCGTGCTGCGTGCCTCCGACGTCGGCGCACCTCACCGCCGCGAACGGGTGTTCCTCGTCGCCTGGCCCGCGCGGCGATCGCCTGCTGCTGAAGACCCCGACGAGCAATCTCGGCTCCAACGGGGGCTCCCAGCACCCGGCCAAGAGGAAGCAGGGCGGGCACGGCCCGAACCTGGCCGACGAGGTGGAGCATCTGCTCCTGCCGACTCCGAAGGCGTCGGACGGGATCAAGGGCTCGCCGAACCAGCGGCACGGCAACGGCGATCTCACTCTCCCCTCGGCAACAGCCTCCTTGCTGGCGGCGCGGAGGGCCTACGGCACCAGCGCGTCCGGCCGGAATCTCCGTCGTCCGTCGTCGGCGGAGGTGCTGCCGCTGTGGAGCGATCCGGAGACCCAGCGGCGGTCATCCGGTGGGGACCGTACGCCGCCGCCATCGCCCGCTGGGAGAGCCTCACCCGCCCGGCGCCTCGTCCCACCGACGATGCGGGCCGCCTGAACCCGGCGTTCGTGGAGTGGATGCAAGGACTCCCTGACGGATGGGTGACCGCCACCCCCGGCCTGAGCCGCCCCGCCCAGCTCACAGCACTCGGTAACGGCGTCGTCCTTCAACAAGCAGCCCGCGCCTTGGAGTTGCTCGCACCGCCGTTTCCAGCCTGCCCTCGCTGCCGCACGCGGTGACCCGCTCTATCGCACATTCCCGGCCGCGCCAAATCCGACTTCCTGCGGATTCTTGGGCCCTCGGCAGCCACACCACGCCCGAACGGAGCCGCATGCCACCCCGCAGACCTCCTGCCCTCCCTCGCCACGGGGCCGGCCCTCCCTCGGCCCCTCCCGCCGCCCTCCCCTCCACATCCAACCCCCGACCGAAGGGACGCCCTCCATGAGCGACCCCGCAGCCGCCAGCGCCGACGAGCCCATACGCGTATCCGACCACGACCTCGATGACCTCGCCGCGACCCTCGAACGGCTGGTCAGCAAAACCGAAGCCCAAGGCCGGATGCTGGAGCGGCTCAAGGGCGAGGACTCCGACACCCACCCCACCCCCGATGACGCGGAAGACCACGGTCCCGAGCAGGAAGACAACGAGCCCCGGAGCCAGCCGGACTCGGTGCAGGAAGCAGCCGGGGACTCGGGACCCGCTTCGGTATTCATCCTGGCGCTGGACAACAAGGCGTACGGCGTTGAACTCGACGCCCTGACCGGCTGGGTCAACCATCTCCTGCTGCCCGTCTACGGGCGGGAGATCACCACCAGCCGCCCCTGGTGCCACCAGTGGCACGAACACCCCGAAGCCGTCACCCGGCTCCACGCGCTGTGGCTGGCCTGGCAGCAGTTCACCGACGTCGAGGCCGGACTCGCCGGCCCCTCGATCTGGCACCGCGACCACCTCGACCCCACCTGGTTGCAGTTGCGCGCTCCGGACGGGCCGTTCGCCGCCTGCACCACCAGCCCCAACCGGCCCCACCACCGGCTCCTGCCCACCCCCGCCCCCGAACCGACCGAGCTGGAACTGGCGGCCTGAGCATGCCCGATACCCCCAACTGCCGCCTCGACGGGCTCTCCCCCGCTGACGAATCCGCGGCCGAAGCCGAAGGCGACATCGCGCTGTGGGACGACCTCTTCAGCACTCTGGCCGAGCACCACACCCCCGACGGGCAGCACAGCTTCTTCGTCATCCATGGCGGCTCGGCTACCTGGGGCATCCCCGGGGCACCCCAGCTCATCGCCCTGCACGTCACCCGTGACCTCACCGCCCGTACCTTCCGGATCGAGCAGGCCAACCAGCCGACCGTGCCGTTCGCCCAACTGTGGCTGACGGGCCGCGGCTGCCCGCCGGACACCCTCCAGTTGCCCGACGACCAGCGCATCGAGCCCGCCGACGCCCTTACAACCCGCATCGAGCGCCAGATCCGCCACTCCGGCACCCGGTACGAAACCAAAGACCACTACACCCATGACTCCGTCCCGTACGAGACGTGGGTCATGGTCCGCGACAGCGACCCCAGCGCTGCCAATCTGCCGGTGAGGATCTTCCTGGAAGAGACGAACCTCGACGCCCTCACCTACACCCTGCGCGAAGGCGCCTTCCGCGACGGCACCAGCGCCAACCAGTGGCTCTTCGACCGCGACACCCCGCTGCCCGAGCCACCCGAGCACCTCGTCTCGGCCGACCGGCGCACCCGGGCCGCGCTTGCCCGCTCCACCGCCGACCGTCCGGCAACAGCCGCTTCCCTGCCCGCGACTCCCGCTGGTCCCTCGCCGTCGTCCGGTACTCCGTCGCACCGCCGAGGGGGCCGACCGTGAGCCGGGCCAGGTTCGGATTCGCCGCGCACCCCGAAGCCCTCGCCGACCTGCGCGAACTGCCGGACCACATCCGCGACCTGGCGCTGCTGGAACTCCAGCACCTCGTCCACGGCAACGAACGCGGCGCACCTCTGGTCGGCCGCCTCGCCGGCTGCCACAAGGTCTACGTCGACCCCAAGGCCGAATGGCGCCTGGTGATCCAGTTCCGCGACGCCCCTGCGGGCAGCCGCCACAACCGGGAGATCTACCTCATCGCGGCCGGGGAGCGCGAGGCCGGAGCGGTCTACCGGGCCGCCACCGAGCGCCTGAACCGAACCGCTCAGGCCACGCCGGAAGCCGCTCCGCTCCAGCTTCAGGCCCAGGCCGCACGCGCCCGCTCCCCTCATCTCCGCAGCGTGCCCAGCACCACCGCTTCGTCGTCCCCAATCGACGCTCCCCACCCGCGCACTGCCGCCGAGTCCCCCGTCGTACGAAAGGCCCATGCATGACCGCCACCCGCGATGACCTGGCCGATCTGCTGACCGAGGCCGCGCAGCAGGTAGGTTCTGTGCTCACCGCGCAGAGCCCGGCCGTCGGCACGTCCGGCCGCCCGTACCTGGCTCCGTTCCTCGGCCCGCTGGCCGCAGCCTCTCCCGTCCTGCACTCCCTGTCCGAGCAGCTCGACGCCTACTTCAGCGACCCGCTGCCCAAGACTCCGGCCGGGCTGTTCACCCTCGCCTGCCTGGCCGCCGCCAACGGCCAGCTCAACGAAGCGACGGCGGAGTTCACCACCGCCATCGAGGCGGTGTGCGACCGCGCCGGAATCGGCCCCGATCCCAGCGGACAGCACCCCGCGACCAGGAACACGGACACGGGCAGTGCCGTGGACACGGAGATCGCGTTCACCACAGACGAGTGGGACGCCATCCAGAAGGCCGCCCGCATCGGCGGCCTGGACGCGAGCGAGTTCGTCGCGGTGTCCGCGTTGGCGGTCGCCGCCGCGCTGCTGTTCACGGACCTGTGCCGCGAGATCTACGAAGGGCTGCTCACCGATGCCGAATACGTCCGCACCGGCCCTGACACCGACGCTGCGCTCGGGACCGATGCCGAGAGTCTGCCCACGATCGTCCAGCATCTGCTCGATGTCCCTGGCGCTGCCGCATGACCAGCCACCCCACCAGCGCCGAAGTCAACCTAGGCACCCGCATGCTTATCGATGCACTCGACATCGACAATCCGGTTGCTCTGATCGACCGGCACCCGGAAGACACCATCCCGGGCGTCCTCGCTCCCCTGGTGGCCCATGCCGCCCTGCTGGTCGACCAGCTGAACCAGCGGCTGGTAGAAGCCGCGGCGACCGCCATCGAAGATCTGCGCCACCTCGCGGACGGCCAGGACCGTGACGCCACCGTCGGCAACGGGCTCCTCAACGCCACCGGCCAGGCGATCGATGTCCTCGCCGCGAGGCGCCGGCAGGAAATCGGGCATCTTGAACGGCTTCTCAACGTCTACCGACGCCACTTGGACGGTTCCGACGGACATACCCGCGCGCCCAAGCCTGCCGCCGCACTGACATCCCAGCAGTCCGCACGCCCCGCCTCCGGACCGATCCGCGTGTCGCCCGCCCAGGTCAAGGCGTTGGAGGCGGTCGCCCGAGGCGGCGTCATGCTCCGTGAAAGCAGCCTGGCTCGCGGGAAGTTCGTCACCGCTCCGAACGGTTTCCGGATCTCCCGCGCCACCGTAGATGCCCTGCTCAGCAAGAAGCTGGCGGACCGGGACGCCGGCACATCCCTGTACCAGGGGCAGCAGCTGAGCCTGACCGCTCAGGGCGAAACGGTCCTGGCCGAATGGCACCGCCGGGCCTCCCCGCGTGCCGAGGCCGCCGGCGCCCGTACCACCGCGCCGGCCATCCCCACCGCTTCCCCCACTGCAAACCCGGCAGCCCAGCCTGCCGTCGCGCCCGCGCATCGCCTCTCCCGCTGATCACCCGATCCCTGTCCCGCCCGAAAGGCCCCGTTCAATGACGGACCCCACCACCCTGGACTCTTCACGCCGCCTCATCGAGCGGCAGTACGGACGGCCGATCCAGCAGCTGACGTACGACACCATCCCCCGGCCTGGCCGGGACCACGACCCCGTACTCTCCGCCGCCCTGAACCTCTACGGCGGACTGCGGGAAACGTCGGCCCGGCTCACCGAAGCCCGGCAGAGGGTGCGCCAGCTGCTCGACGAAGGCCACGACGACACCGTCGACGGCACCACCCGCCTGCTCAACCTCGCCCAGGACATCCACGCCCTCACCACCCGGCACGTCAACGAGGCCCGGGCCCTCGGTGACCTCCTCGGCGCCAAGCAGCCCCCGCCGCCGCTGTCCTGCGCAGCGTCGACCGGCCTCTGTGCGGCTGACGACCTCGACGAACTGCTGCCGCTCGCCCGGCGGATCGCCGCCGGCTCCCCGCACCTGACGCGCGCCAAGCTCGGCCCCGCTCTTCGCGCCCACGGCATCCGCGTCAGCAACCAGCGCCTCGGGGCGCTCCTGAACCGCCTGCGCGCCGAGACCTTCCTCGGCGCCGCTGCCTAGTCCCCCGCCCTGATCACGGAGTCACGACATGACGTTCTGGCCGACCGACGCCGACCCCGGCCACCTGGAGCAGACCCTCGCCCGTCTCTCCCCGCGCTGGACCACCTGGACGTTGCTCACTCTCCAGCGCCACGAGCATCTGCGCCTGCCCGAGCTGGGACGCGCTCTCCCATGGATATCGGGCACGGCACTGAGTCAGCAGATGCCCCGCCTGCAGCATCACGGCCTCGTCGACCGGACCGGGCGCGGCCAGTACCAGGTCACCATCGCAGCCCGGCAGTTGGCACCGGTCTACGAAGCCCTCAGCGCCTGGGAGAGCACCCGCTTCCCCACCGGCCAGCCGACCGCCGAGGCCGAGCGGATCGAGACCGCCCTCGCCCGGCTCCGCCCGCGGGACACCACCACCGTGCTCCACCTCCTGGCCCAGCACCCGAGGACGTCGTTTACCGAACTGCAGCAGCGCATCGGGCGCCCCGGATCGGCCTACGCCCGACTTCAGCGGATGCAGTCCGACGCACTCCTGACCCGCACGGGCCACGGCCGGTACGAGCTGACCGAGACCGGTGCAGCCCTCGGACCCGTCTACGAGGCACTGAACACCTGGTCTCCCAGCGGCACCACCGCCCCGGCTTCGGTACCCGTCGCCGCCCCGGTCGCTCAGGCGACGGTCAGCGCCCGCGCCACAGCAGCGCTACGTCGTACGACGACAGCCGTCCAGGGGCTGTTCTCCCACGCTCCGGCACCCGAATCGGCCGTACCCGCCGCATGGACCGCCGCCTCTCGTCCCCTGCACACCCGGTGAACCGCTCCATGCCGCCGCACAGAGTTCCGCCGGCACCGCCCACCCACGGCCATCGCGCACCTGCCAGGGCAGGGGCGCCTCCCCGCTCACCTCCGAAAGACGCCCATGACCTCCGCGCCTCACCATCCGCCCGCCCAGGACAGTGACCTCCTCGTCGGGCCTGTCTACCTCGCCGGCCCCGGCAACCCTGCCCTGATCACCGAACCACTACGCGCGGCGCCCGAATGGGCCGAGAGCCAAACCCCCTACGGCCGGGTGTTCTCCAGCACCTGCCTGCGCGTCCAGATCGCCGAGTTGCCCTCGTCCCGCTACGGCGGCTGGAAGATCTCCTGGTCCCGCGAACCCCTCGCCATCCCAGCCTGGACCGCGACCTTCACCCGCAACACCCCCGCCGAGATCGTCTCCGCGTTCACCACCACCCTCATGCGCGGAGTGGACAACGACCACAAGGACTTCCTCCCCGGCGGCCCCCACTACACCCCCATCGCCCCCGGCGATGTCCTCATCGCCCGCGGCTGGGAGGACGAGGCCAACGCCCTCTTCCAGTACCAGCACTCCCCCGACCGACACGCCTACCTCAGCCTCCGCCTGTACGACACCGACTTCCACGACGAGTTGGAAGGCGGCGTCTCCGCCGAACGCACCATGTACGCCTGCGTCGATGCCGCCAACGGGCCCCGCTGGCACGCGGACTTCACCTCCGCCACCCCACTGCACTTGATCATCGCCGCCGCCGACGCCCTCTCCAGCCCGGCACCGGTCCCCCGCAACCGGCGCGACCTGCCCGAGCGCAACCTCCCGTACCTCACCACCCGGACCGCCACGCCCCCACGCGTCACAGCCGCACGTGCCCGGACGACCACTCGGCCCCTGGCCACCGGCCCATCCGCGGCACCAGCCACAGCGCCAGTGGCACACCCGGGTGTCGCCAATCCCCGGCGATCTCGCCGCTGAACTCACCAGCCCTCGCACCTCACGGAGCACCCCATGCTGACCCCCGAGGACGACGCCTACTGGCGGAGGTACCACGTCACGCCCCGGTACCTCGCCGGATCGCTCGGCGCCGACGACGATCCCAGTCTGCAACCGTTCGTCGATCTGGACTGGCCGCGCCACCCCATCGACGACGACCTGGGCAAGGACGTCTTCGTCTCTCCTGACGGGCGTCTGCGGATCGGGTTCTTCGGCGACGACTACATCCTGTGGAACATCGCTGCCTACGAAGACCCCTTCGGCCCGCGCCGCTGGGCCGCGACCTTCAACCAGAACACACCGCCGGAGATCGTCGCTGCCTTCACCACTGCCCTGGCCCGCGACTACGAGGACGGCAACAACCGCTTCCTGGCACGCCCCCCAATGCGCTGGCACGAGCAGACCCGGCCCCTCACCGAGGCAGGCTGGACCCGCGGTTGGGGCGCCGAGACCGGCACCGTGGAGATCATCGCCCCGGACAAGCAGGCCGGCATTCTCATCGACATCCGCTGCCAGGATCCCGAGGACGAGCAATGCCTGCTGTGGTCCGGCCCTCCGGGCTGGGGAACCCGCGCGGAGGCCACCTTCACCACCCGCGCCCCCGCCCACCTCGTCGCCGCCACCGCCGCCGCCATGGCCGACCCCGCGCCCCTCGTCCGCTACGAGCGCAGCATCCCCCGAGGGCTCCGCGACCTCGTCCAACTCACCCCGGTCGAACCACCGCCTCCCGCGAAACCCACCCCGCTCGATGTCCGCCGCACCGCCGTCACGCAGGCCGTCGAACGCGCCTTCCGTAGTTCCTCTACCAGCCCCCGTGCCGTGGCCGCCCGCGCCCGGACCACGCTGCCGAGCCCAGCGCATTCAGCCGACTCTCCAGCGCCGCAAGCTCCGCAGCCAAGCATCCACGCCAACTCCGCTCGGCTTGGCCCGCGTCGGTAGCTCACCCCTCCCTGGCACCGCCTAATCCAAGTCGCCCAGCTACGTGGGCCCCGCCAGCAACACTCCGGAATCGGCCGTCACATCACGTGCAGCCGCCATGGCGCCCCGATTGGAACCGTCCGCATCCCGTCTCGGCCGAGACCAGCCGAACCGCTCCACTCGCGAGCCGCTGACGCCGTTCGTCCTTGTTCTTCCACCCTCGCCTCGCCCTGGAGCCCTCCCATGCCCCGCCCCACCACCACGTCCAGCCTGCCCTCGGGCTGGCTGACTCGCTGCTACCTGCTTCGGGCCGCCGACGGCGTGGCCGGCACCACCGTCATGTACGCCGTGCCTCTGATCATCCTCACCACCACCGGCTCGGTTGCCCTGACGGGTTTGGCGTTCCTGCTGGAATGGCTGCCCCGGTTGCTGACCATGGTCGGCGCCGGACCGATCGTCGACCGGCACCGCCCGGAGTGGGTATTCGCGTACGTCTGCGCGCTGCGTACCCTGGCGGCCGTGGCCACCGGCATCGCCCTGCTCCTGGGGGACGGCAGCGCTGCGAGTCCGGTCGTGATGGGGTTCGGCGTGTTGTCCGGCATGCTGACCGAGGTCTCGTTCCTCACCATGGAGTCGCTCGGCGCGCAAGCCAGCCGACACGCCACCGACCGCGCACACCGGGTTCAGACGGTGCTGGTCGGCATCGACCAGTCCGCTCTGCTGGCCGGACCTCTCCTCGGCGGTGTGCTGTTGCTCGCCGGCCCCACGGTCTTGCTCACCGTGCTCGCCGCGCTGTCCCTGCTCGCCGCCGTCGGCGCCCGTGGCCTGCCGCCCACTCTGCGGGCGGCAGGCAGCATGCCGAAGCGGTCGTCCGCACCGTGGGCCGGACTGGCTACTGGCTGCCGAGTGATCGCTGCCCGGCCCGCTCTGGCCTGGCTGGTGGCATCCATGACCACCTGCGGCCTGATCTCCGGCGTCCTCCAGGTCAGCGCTCCGATTACGCTCACCACCGGCTTCGAGGTCTCCACAGCGACTGCGGGCACCGTGTGGAGCGTCGCCACCGTCCCGTCGCTGCTCGCGATCGCCGCGGCCCGCAAGGCCATCGACCGGTGCGGCCTGTGGGCCACCGGCCTTACCGGGGCCGCTTCGCTGTCGGTCGCGGCGCTCACCGCCGCCCTGGCCCCTTCCGTGCTGCTCTATGGCGTCGCGCTGGCGGTACTGCTGTGTGGCGAGGGTGTGCTGAGCGTGGTGTTGCGCACCGCCCGCGCCCGGCTCATCCCGCCTGCGGTGTTCGCCTCCACCCTGGCCGTCACCCTGCTGGCGATCCTCGCCCCGTTCCCGCTCGCCGGAGCCATCGTCGCGGTCCTGCCGCCGGACCGGATCCCGACGTTGGTACTGACCTGCGTACTGCTGCAGATCACGGTGACCGCCCTCGGATTCCGCGGACTGTGGCACCACCGCTCCGCCTACGCAGATGCCAACACCTCTCCGAGCCCTACCCAGTCCGCGGAGACGCCGCTCCGCGACGCAGCCTGAACGGCCCCAGCGCAGCCGCCGTCCTGGCACGCTGGGGCGCCAAGGGAACTCCCTAGTCGTTCAGCCCTTCTTGGTCCATGAAGGCAGGATGTTTTTCGTCGGCGCTCTTGGCAAGGTGAAGCGGAGCGGGGAGGTTGGTGCGCCCGTCCCACATGGCGGCCTGCTCCGAGATCCGGGCGGCGAGACCGGCAAGCTGTTCTTCGCGCCAACTGCCAGGATGGGCGACGACGTATTCGCTACGGGTCATGCCGTGGAACGGTGCGCTCATCTGGGCGAGTTGCCCGGTGGGGAGAGTACGGCGGGTGTGTTGGGTTCCGGTGCGCTGACCGCCTGCGTGTTGACGGGACTGTCCTGCGAACAGCCACGAGTTGCCGCCGCCGTGACTGGAGAGGTAGAGGATCTTTTCGGGCATGACGGGCTGCTCGGGGTTCTTCGGGAGTTTTCCTCCCCCACCGGTGCGCCGTGACGGCTGGGGGGTTCCCTGCCCGTTGCCGACACGGACGACAGAGAGGTCCCACCCTTGCGCGATGAGCCGCTGTCCCGGGATACGCGGGTCACTCAGTCTCTCGTTGGACAGGCCGGGCCAGATGCCCTTGCGTTGTTCGGTGAAGACGATGATGGGGTAACGCTGGGTAAGAGCGGCCAGAGCGCGGTCTACGTAGTCGCAGACGGCGGCTGGGCCTTGTTGTTCCTTGCGTAGGTGGTGCCCCTTCTTGCCGATGGGGCCGGCGTGGTGGAGCGCGCGTGCCCTGGCGAGGCGGAGCCAGCCTTGGTCGCCGTACATGAGGGTGGGCCAGTACTTGTCCTCACCGACCCTGTCCTCACCGAGCGGGATGCGCATGGCGACGAGAGTGACGGCCAGGACAGCGGCGCGTTTGGGGCGGCCGTTGACTTGCTCGAAGCGGTGGAGGCGGGTCCACAACCCGACGGCGACAGCTTCACGGTCGAGAGCTGTGTCCTTGGCGTTGCGGTGGAACGCGGCAGCGGCGAGGCGGTTGTCGATGATGCCGGAATCCGACTGAAGGCTGCCGAGGGCGATCTGGACGGCGTTGTCGTCCTTGTAGTCGACTGCTGGTTCGGGGAGTCCGGCTTTACGGGCTTTGGACCTTTCGACGCGGTCTCGCATGTTCAGCCGGTAGGGGTCTCCGGGATCGGAGTCCATGGTGATGAACTGGGAGGGGATGCCGCGTTCGGCGAACAAGACCTTGAGGGCGTGTTTGGCGTCTGTGACCTTGTTTTCCTTCTCCTGGTCAGTGAGGTAGCGGGTGTTACACAGAGCCGTGACCAAGTCACGTTCTGTGGAGCGCTTGAACCAGGGCAGGCTGTTGAGGATGAGGCCCCGGTCCTGGTCGCCGTGGCAAATGAGTTCGGGCAGATGCATCGCGACCAGCTCGAATCCTGGCGCAACCTGAAGCGGAACTTCGTCGTCCAGTTCGGCCAAGGCCGGGAGGGCATAGTCGCGGGCGAGCTGCCCGAGTACTCGCTTCTTCCATTCGGGCGATTCGTACAGGACGACGGTGCGCAATGCTCCGATGTCGGCGTTTTCCAGGGCAGGAGCGATTTTGTCGGCCGGGACGTAGGGCAGGAAGTCGGTGGTGGGCTTACTGATTCTGATATTGGTGGCGTCGTACGTGACGGGGGGCTGTTCGAATACCCGGGTGGCGTGATCCTCTAGCTTGGCCAGGAACATCGCGCCGACGCCTTTGTCGATCGGGTGTCTGCCCGTGCGGTGCACGCCTCGCACGTCGCTCAGCGCATCGAGGTCGGTGGGCGGCTCTGGCAGGCGGCCGACACCGCATGCCTCGACAATCTGGGCCGTAGCCCCGACGTACTCGACCGCCTTCGCCTGCATGAAGCCGTCCGGTCCTTTTTCCCATCGGGTCCTGATCGGCGCTTTGAGGACCACACCCGGGTTGACGGAATGCCGTACGAGGACGTTACGGATGCCCTTCCAGTGGTTGGCGACGCGCGAGATGCGCGCCGACAGGTGAGCGACGAGGACGCGCCCGCCTGGTGCCGGTTCCACTTCGATATGGATGCGCTCCATCGCGTAACCGACGATCCGCTTCCGTTTGCCGCTCTCCTCGTCCACCCATGTCTTCTCATGCGTCAGCGGCGACTCCCAGGCAAGGAGGTCGCCTTCGCTGTCGAGGAGGAAGGGCAGCGGTCCGGGCAGTTGGTCATCGATGTGCATGGGCTGGGCGGCGAGCAGGTTCGCGAGTTTCCAGCCCGCTACTCGAAATGCCCAGTAAGGACCGATGATGCGTCCCTGGTCGCGTTGCAGAACTTCACTCAGCGCATACGGGCCACCGTCTTGTGGCTCCAGCATCGGGGCGAGTGTGTCTCGCCGTTCGTGCCCGGGGATACGGGCCTCCCACTCGCGCACCAGGTTGCCGAGCACAAGAGGGTCAAGCGGGCCGGGGGTGATGAGGAGGGTGCGCCTGGCCCAGGGGCCGGTGAACGACGGGCGGTTGGGGTCGGTGAAGACCAGGCGTTCCCCGGTGACTGCACGGGCGGCTGTCTGCAGGGAGGCGATCGGCTGCATGGCGTCTTTGCCCTGAGGCTTGGGCAGTCGATTCCAGGCAGATGGAAACTGCTCAGGCAGTGGATAGACGTGCACCTCGCCCAGCAGGCGCTCGTCCATGGGGAAGGACAGGGTGAAGAGGCTCTGGCCGCTGTCGACGTTCACCACTCAGGGAACTCCTGTTCTTCCATATGGATGGATGCGTGGTCTGCCAGGCCGAGGAGGGCGCCGGCCATGGTCGTGCGGTAAATCTCATCGATCAGGGGCATCTCACCGCGCTCGTGCCACTCGGTGCGTAGCTGGCCGAGGAGGGCGGGAAGGGTTGAGTGGGAGGCGGTGTCGGTGAACGCTGCGTCCAGCAGACGCAGCAGACCGGGGTCCCCACCGCGGCGCGTACGGCCGCCGAGCTGGATGAGGCGTGTCAGGATCTCTGCGACGACAGCGAGCTTGACGTCCGTCCCGAGGGTCTTGAAGTACCCCTGGCCGCTTCGGATGTCATCGAAGGTCTGACCTGCCTGGATACGCAGGCGCTCCAGTTCTGCAGCCGGGGTGGCCCCTGCTTGGTGCTGACGGTAGGCGATGGAGTTTACGAGGGAAAGCAGCACCGGCGGGTCTTCCATCACCGGGACCGGCCGGTTGACCAGGCATGCCACATGGAGCAGTGACCGGCCGACCTTGTCCACGATATTCAGGCCTCGCTCCACTCGGGCCATGGGGGCGATGAGGTAGCGGCACTGGCCGTGGCCCACCGCGTGAGGGAACTGCTCGAGACGGTCGCTGGGGATGGGCACCCAGCCGGGTGGGTTCCGCTCGTAGTACGCCATGTCCTGGGACCGGACAGCCACGCAGATCTCGGACGGCTTGACGCCTGCCGCGATCATCCCCCGGGCGATGGCCGGCCCGGCGCCGTACGCCGTGGGAGCGAGGAGGGCGTAGGCGCGGTGAGCGGTGGTCGGATCGGCAGCGACCGCAGCAAGCTGCGGCGGCAGATCCCGCCCGATGCTGCGCCCCATGGCTTCGTAGGAGCGTTCCCGGTTCTCGCCGTCGGTTCCCGAGACAACGACGTTGACCCCGTTGTCCTGACCTGGTTGCAGCTCGACGGTGAGGCTTCCGTTGGTGTCGTCCGGCACGTACCAGGTCGGCCTTTGCAGGATGTGGTGCCGTGGGGCGTAGGGCATGAACGCCGTGGCCGACATACCAATCACAGCTCGGCGGGTGCCGGCATGGGCAAGCGCGGTCACGTCTCCCAGATAAGCAATGTGGGAGTGGGGATCGCCGACATAGGACTTGAGATGGAGGGCGGTCTGGCGTCGGTCGGAGGGGTCGAAGGACTCGGAGAAGGCGAACAGCGGACGTCCGAGCGGGCCGTAGGGCGCGGCCCGCCAGGGGACGTGTGAAGCGAGGGCATCGGCGAGGTCGTTCGTGGCGGAGATGCCGGCACCTTGGAGTGGAGCAGCGACACCGACGATGCGGTGGAGGATGCTACGCATTTCCTCCAGGTAGGCGCGTCGGGCGGAGAACAAGGCCAGAGGATGAAGCCGCTTTTCGTCTGTCTCACCAGTGATGCGGGAAAACGCATCCTCGATGAGCTTCAGCGTGGCGTGGTTCAGTTTGTCGAGTCCGCCCGACAGGTCGGTGATGGACGAAAGCAGCGTGCGCAGCTCGGCCAGGCCCTCCACCGTGTCCGCGAACTCCAGAGGGCCTTCTCGCTTGTAGAGCTGGTTGACGGCCTGCATTTGCTCTGGGCTGGGGCGCTCACCGGTGGGGAGACCGAAAAGCCGGGCGGCGATCATGCCGTCCCACCGCCGGGGCACGACCATGCTGCGCCGTTCGCGGTCGGGGTGAATGACGCCTCCCACGAGGTGGGACACGTACGACTCGGCCAGCCACATCAGATGCGTGATGAGGGGACGCAGATACTGCTCGACGCTCATGTCGAGGCGGTGGCAGTGCTGTCTGAACTGCGCGTCGAGATCGCGTACGGGCGTTTGAGAAGAACCGTCCCGGGCGAGGAGTACCTGTCGGGCCGCGCGATCGAATGCCAGGGCCTGCAGGGCATCGACTTCGTCGATGATCACCAGATGGCTGCGGTGCAGCAAGAGCTGTTCGGTGGTCATGTTGCGCCCCGGTGCCGGGCGGCCCCGGAGGGGCACGTGGATGTGCCCGGTAAGGAAGTTCGCGTGGTTGGTCACCAGAATGTTCGCCGAGGCGGCGGCACGGTGGTGCCGGAACTTCCCGCAGCTTCCGCGCCACGGGCAGGAGTACACCTTGCGCCCGGCCGAGCCGTTCGGCTTGAGCTGGTCACACGGCTCCTGGCCTGGAGACCACGAGTCCACCGCAGCCGACGACACGGTGGCGTGGCCGGTCAGCGGGCAGCTGTACGACATCTCCCGGTACACCCAGGAACGAAAAGCGGGCTCGTCCTGCGGGTTGCTGGCCGCTTGTTCGGCCAATTCCTGCATGGATGCCGGGGAGATGATCGGTGTGACCTGCGCCTGGACTCCCAGGTCGTCCAGGTCCTGCCGCAGACGGTGAACAGCGGCCAGTACCTGCGCGTTCTGCGGTACGACCAGAGACATCACCAGGCCGGCCTGCGCGCACCAAAGAGCAACCAGCTCGCTGAGCACGTTCTTCCCCATGCCTGTAGGAGCATGAAAGACGCGCAGGGGGCCGGATACGACATCCAGTACCTCTCCCAGGCTCGCTCCGTCCCGGCCTCGGGCATGCTCCCTGATGTCTGCGACCGCCTTGCACCGGTAGGTCTGACCGCGCAGCGTGTCGAGCCGATTCGCGATGCGTTCCAGCTCGGCGAAGGGGATGGTCACCTCATCCATCACCGGTGCGGTGGCGAGAGTCTGCACCCTGCTCGCAGCTGCAGGCCCCTGGTAGTCGAGGTTGTAGAACACGTCCACGACACGGCCAGAAGGGCTCAGGGGGTCGCGGATGCGGAGGTCGGAGATGTACGAGCCGGGCCGCGCTGGCTCAGGGAACGAGATCCCCTTCGCGGCGTTGCTCTCCAGCTCATCGAGCAGGGCGTCGATCCGTGCTTCCAGAGCCGTGCTGGAAAGTATCAGCACGTGATGCTCCCCGTCCGCCTGGGCAAACTCCGTTGCCCCACCACTCTTGAGGAGCGCTGCCGCTTCGTCGAGGAACACCGTGCGGGAGGCGAGAAACGCAGGGCGTTGCCGCAGCATGCGAGTGATCCGCACCCGGTCTTCGTCCGCCAGATCCGGCCACGCGTCCCACAGATGCAGCTGCCCTGTGGCGAGGTAATGGGCATCGTTGAGGTCAACGACACGCCTCCAGGCTGCCTGGTCCTCCCGAGCACGGTTGGGGAAGGCCCGTGCGGCGAGCAGTACCGCTGCCCGGACTGTGAGCGGGACACTGACCGAGTGCTTGCCGCTGTTTACGGGCGTCATGCGGGCTCCCCCTTGAGACGCTTGGTGACAGCAGCTTTGAAGCGGCTGACGGTGAACACCGTGTACCGGTGGCCATCAGGCGTACGGAGCGGATCGAGGCCGGCTTGGAGCGCGTTGACTTGGCTGCTTCGGTAGTTGGGGACAACGACGATTTCCCCGGTCGGCGGCCGGTCGATGATCGTCTGCGGGTCCTTGTGGTCCTTGATGTCCACCCGGCAGCTCCAGCCGTTCTCCAGGTAGACGCCGATATCCCACTCGTCCATGTTCTCCCAGCGCTCCACCCGCACCCCGGACTGTTTCTCCAGCCACAGCATCAGCGCCACTTCGACCAGTCCCGGGCACGTGATGTAGCGCCAGACCGCCCAGTTCACGCACAGGACACCCTCCGCTCGTTCGGCGGCCGTCTTCAACCGGACGCTTGTGCCGGTGATGCGCGGAGGCTTTCCGCCACGGCTGCTGTCCGGAAGAAGCCCGAATCGGCCCTGGTGCGGCGGATACTCACATCGCAGCTGCCCGCCGCGCAGCACCATGGGATAGGCGCACTGCGGACACGGCCACCACCAAGAGGCATCGCGGCCTTGGAAGATGCGGTCCTGGGGGATGACCTCGTAGACGTCCATGCGCGCGGCGCGGCGGCGGGAGTACTCCTCGATCAGGGCCTGCTCCGTACCGCACGGCACCTCAGTGAGCATCGTCCGCGCAGCTTCGTAGTCCGCCTGACTACCGGAGCGAATTTGCCGGAAGGTGGACCGTTCCGTCTGCTCCGCGGTTTGCCGAACCCATGCCGGCAGCCACGTTCCGCCGTGGTCGAAGCGCCCATCGTCTCGGTAGAGAGCTTCCAGATAGCTCATCCCGGCTTCGAACGCCTGCTCAGTCAGCTCGTTGTCATCCTCGAGGACGATGAGGTTCCCCATGTCCTCGGGCAGTTGATCCCAGCCCAGTGGTACCCAATCCCGCAGAGGGTGCGGAAGACGGTCGATCATGTCGGACGGCGTCGCAGGACCCGTCCCGATCGGCAGGTGCGCCAGGATGACGCCGTGCATGCGGGACATCTCCCGCCAAGCGCGTTCTTCTTCGTTTCTGTGGATCCACGCCGCCCCGGCCCGCAGTGCGGCCGTGATGACTCTTCGCGCTGTTGCGTGTTCGCCAGAAGGCATGACTCGTTACCCCCTCCATGCCCCACCAGTGGTATTCGGGGCTACTCCAGACGGGTTAGCGCTCTGCACCATACACAGGGGGACTGACAAGCGATGCCGAGTTCGGTCAACTCGCATGCTCCGACGCCTAGCGTCCATGCCCAGCAATGGAGCAGCGGGACTTCACTGTGAGCCGCGGGCCGGGCGCTCGGCCGTGACCGGTCCGTCGGTCTGGTCCCCCGGCTCAGGTGCCACCAGTTCGCCCACGGCAGACGCGAACCACGCGCAACCCTCTTGAGACCACGGCGCGGTCCAAGGGAACGTACGACGGCTCGGAAAAGCCCCAGGTCAACGAAGGGATTCACGCCGTGCTCCACACACCGACCGCGCCCGCGCCCGCGCCCACCAACCTCACCCCTGCCGAATGGCCGCTCTACCGCGTCGCCCCGCGCTACCTCGCCGGCCCCGGCGAGGACAGCGCGGGCACCGTCATCCAGACCCTGACCGACGCCGGTTGGACCGACGCGACATGGATGGACAACACGCGCGTGTTCGATCCGAGCCAGCGCCTGGCCCTGGAATTCCTCCCCGAGGCCCAGCCCGTACCGCGCCTCGAAGGCCAGCGCGTGCTCTGGCGGCTGTGGGCCCGCCGCGACGCCCTCAGCCCTCTGGCCTGGACCGCACTGTTCACCGACGAAACACCCGAGGAGGTCCTCCTGCCGGTGATCGGCGCACTGGCCGCCGCCCCGGACACGGCCCTGGAGCAGTCGCTGCGATGCCCCACTCGGACCGAGGCCGATGACGCGGCGGTCGTCGCCCCTCTCGCCGCTGCCGGATGGTCTCCTGAACCGATCGAGCAGCCCCGTACCTATCACGCGCCGCGACTTCAGGCCCGCTTCACCCACCAAGTACCTGGCTGCGACGGTCACTTGGGCCACGCGCCCGCCCGCTGGCTGGCCACCGCTCGTCTTGACTACGACGCCCCGGCGCAGTGGGCGGCTTCCTTCGACGACACCACACCGACCGGCATCCTCATCGCCTTCACCACCGCGCTCGCCGACCCGAACCCGGTCGACCGCTACGAACTGCCCCGAGGCGCCGAGGCGTATCTCACCCTCACCCCCGCCTGATCCACACCGCGTCATCGGTCGGCCCGGACGTCTCCGGGCCGACCGCTCCTCCCCCTATGCCCTCTCCACAACGGAGGACGCTTTCTTGGCCCATCACCGCGCCCCCCTGATAGCCCATCGCAAGGACGGGTCAGAGTGCCCGCCGTCCCACAAGCACACGACGTCCGGCAAGCCCCTCCACCCCGATTGCCCAGGCCGCCACCACTTCGAGTCGGTCTGCACGTGCGGTACCTGGAAACTCTCCGGGGGCGTCAAGACCTACATCAACGAAGAGCGCAAACGACACCTCACCACCCACCGCGCCGCCGTGCCCGCCGAGGGCCCGGCCGTACTGCGCGGGCCCCTGCGCCTCGACGCCAGCTGAGCCTCACGCCGTTCTCTCCCGCCCGCCCGTTTCCCGTAGGAGGTCTTCCATGTCCCGGCTGCCGACCGTCGGCCAGCTCATCCACCAGCTCCAGACTCTCGACCCCGACCGCCCGGCACTCCTCGCGATCAACCCCGACTGGCCATTCGCCCACGTCATCGGCCGAATCGTCGAAGGCGAGGGCGACAATGGCCCGGCCGTGTACATCGCCGAGGACGGACAGCACGGCTACCTCCCGCGATCCGTCGGCGACGCCTTGGGGTGGCATGAGGAGAACTGGGACACCGGCCTCCATCCCGCCGCCGGTGGTGACGACCAGGAGCCGTGGTACCTCGACGGGCAGGACGCCGCGTACGTCGTGACCGAGTTCTTCCACCACCGCCCGGGCTGGACCGCGTACGACACTGATGTCGAGGGTGTGTACACCGCCCCCGGTAACCATCTGACGGTCCGCTGCGCGGACAACGGCTGGTCCTTCGAAGCCCGCCGCACCCCCGGCGGCAAGGAGGTCTGGCACGCCGACTTCGACGCCGCCGTCCCACCCACCGCCATCAAGGCGTTCGCCACGGCGCTCCTCGGCCCGGAACCGACCCTCTGATCTCACCCGTCGTGGTGCTGCCCCGTGCGGACTCCTCAGCCCGCGCGGGGCAGCGCCCTACCCGTGATCGTCCGCTGCTGGAGGAACCATGCCCCCGTACACCCCTGCCTGCCCGTCCCTCGTCGCCCTCCAGGCCCTGACCACCGACCCGATGCCCGACGCCATACGCGGAGCCCTCGTCCACAAGGTATCCGCCACCACCGCCGGGACCTTCCAGATCAGCTGGTTGGCAGCCGATCACCCCGATCCCCTACCGCCCGGCCGGATCCTGCTGAGCTGGGGCCCCGCCACCGAGGGCACCGTGGACGTCACGGCCCACCTCGGCCTGCCCGGCGCCGAGGTTCTACTGGCTACTTGGCCCGGCCTGATCGGCGACTGGAGCGACACCGTCCGCCCCACCGTCGTCGAGGTCATGGGCTTGCACTCCGCCCTCACGCTGGCCGCCGCCGTCCTGGAACTGCTCTCCGACTGAAACCAGTGCTGGTCTCTTTCGACCGGGTGTACCAGCGGCCATGAGTCGACCGACGTCGCTGCAGCCGGCTCGGCGGCTCGTGCGCCGCATCGCCCCTTATTCCTCTCCGGTCAGCTTCGGTTGCAGTTCGTGGGGCCACTCATCAGCAGTCAGTCGGATCACGAACAGGCCCCGTCCGTTGAGATCTTGCGGCCAAGATGGAGTCATGTCTGACGCATGGATCACCGCGGCATTCGGCGTGTTCGGAACTCTGGCGGGCGGTGGGCTCACCGCCTTTGTCAGCGTCCGCCAGGCCCGGCACCAGCAGGAGGCCCAGGATCGCACGCAGGTCCGGGCCCTGGGCAGTGAACATCATCAGCGGCGGCTGGAGCGTCGGCGGGATGCGTATGTGACTTACCTCGTCGCGGCCAACGAAGCCCGCCGCGCTTTCGTCACGCTCAGGGGCGTTTTGCAGGCTGAACGCTTCGACGAAGCCCTGCTGCGGGCGGCGATAGACGCCTTCCCGCAAGCTGTCCAGAGCCTGCGTCCTTCCAGCATGACGGTCATGCTGGAAGGACCGGCCAGCGTGGCCGACGCGGCCAGAAGCTTCACCCAGGTCTTCGTGCAGATCTGGGAATACGTGGAGCCTTCCTTGATCAACGCGGACACTTCCGCCCGTGAAGAGTTCCTCCATCGGGCCGCGGAGACCCTCACGGCGCTGACCAAGGCCGAGCGGGCCTTCATCGCCGAGGCGCAATCCGTACTGGACGACGACGGGACTGCGCCAAGGCCGGACGTGTGAACACCTTCAAACGGGCCTGGTCGCCTCGCCCCAGCGAAAACCGCGGGCGGACGCCAATAGCACGCGGGATCATGGGGCATGCGTCCGGATGACTGGCACCTCACCGAAGACCTCGATGGCTTTCTCGCCCGAGCCGGAGACTTCCTGCACTCGCGCCCCGCCCTGCACACCGTCCCGCTGACGGTGACCGAGGCGCTGCGTACGCGCGGGGCGGACGCGTACGGCGCCGAGGTCCCCTTCTTCGGTTGGCTGGAGCGGGCGGGCGAGGTCCGCGCGACCTTCTTCCGCACCCCGCCCCGGCGCCTGAACCTCACCCCGCTCACCCTCGAGGAGGCCGACGCCCTCGCCGCCCGTCTGGCCGGCCTCGGGCACGCT
>NZ_JBHMCY010000038.1:0-26472 GCF_042430725.1 Streptomyces cinereospinus
GGGGGGGGGGGGGGGGGGGGCCCCCCGCCGGGCCCGCCCCCGGCCGACGCCGCGAGCCAGGCGCCGCCGCCCCCGGCCAGCGGGACCGCGGCGGCGACGGCGGCGACGGCGGGGGAGCGGCGCCGGGCGGAACGGGCCACGTCCTGCCCCTCGCCCCCGCCCGCACGGGCCGCGCCGCGCTCCACGCCGGTCGCGTCCCGCCCGGCACGCTGCTCGGCACCCCGCTCGGCGTCCTGCTCGGTGGTGTCCTGCTCGGCGTCCTTCCCGGCCGCTGGGGGAACAGGTGCCTCCGGCGGGTCCTGCGGGGAGGTCCGCGCGCCGGCCCGTCCGTCGTCGGCCGGTTCGGCGGCGCCGGTCCCGCCCGCGACGCCGTCGTGGTCGTCGGGTCGCTCGGTGTTCACCGCATCGCTCCTTCGGCTGCGCAGCCCACACCGGTGGGCCGTGTCCCGTGTCCCCTGCACGGGGGACAGCGATGGGACGCGGCGCGGGAGCGCACGGTTCCCGGCGCGGCCGGCTCAGTCGCCGTAGTCGGACATCGCGTCCAGCAGCCGGGCGGACCTCGGCGGCACGGTCACGCCGTGGATCAGCGACGGCGGGACCGGGCGGGCGGTGCCCGGGCCGGGGGCCGACCAGTGCGGGACCATCCGGGCGCAGTCGCCGCGCAGGGAGGCCAGGCCGCCCTCCGGGTCGGCGGAGGCGGGGGCCGGGGCGTCGGGTTTCGTCATAGCCGCACCGTAGGCACGCCGGTACGGGCGAAGAAAGATCTACTATCGGGTAGTTTCGGCGGCTTGACGGCCGTCCGCCCGCCTGCCGGCCGCGCCCGGCCGGCGCCCGGCGTCCCCGGCTGTCCGGCCGTTCGCTCCATCGGCACCACCGCCACCGGGTAGCGTGAGTCGTCCACCCCTTCCACCCGGGAGATTCCACGCCGTGCGCATCGCAGTCACCGGCTCCATCGCCACCGACCACCTCATGACCTTCCCCGGCCGCTTCGCCGACCAGTTCGTCGCGGACCAGCTGCACACGGTCTCGCTGTCGTTCCTGGTCGACCAGCTCGATGTACGCCGGGGCGGCGTGGGCGCCAACATCGCCTTCGGGATGGGCCAGCTCGGCACCAGGCCGGTCCTGGTCGGCGCCGCCGGCGCCGACTTCGACGAGTACCGCGCCTGGCTGGACCGGCACGGCGTCGACACCGCCTCCGTGCGCATCTCCGAGACCCTGCACACCGCCCGCTTCGTGTGCACCACGGACGCCGACCACAACCAGATCGGCTCCTTCTACACCGGCGCGATGAGCGAGGCCCGCCTGCTCGAACTCAAGACCGTCGCCGACCGGGTCGGCGGCCTGGACCTGGTGCTGATCGGCGCCGACGACCCCGAGGCGATGCTCCGGCACACCGAGGAGTGCCGCTCCCGCGGCATCCCGTTCGCCGCCGACTTCTCCCAGCAGATCGCCCGGATGGACGGCGAGGAGATCCGGATCCTGCTGGACGGGGCGACGTACCTGTTCTCCAACGAGTACGAGAAGGGTCTCATCGAGACGAAGACCGGCTGGAGCGACGAGGAGATCCTCGGCAAGGTCGGCCACCGCGTCACCACCCTCGGCCCCCGGGGCGTGCGCATCGAGCGGGCCGGACAGGACCCGGTCGAGGTCGGCTGCCCGGAGGAGGAGCTCAAGGCCGACCCCACCGGCGTCGGCGACGCCTTCCGCGCCGGCTTCCTGTCCGGCCTGGTCTGGGGCGTCGGCCTGGAGCGCGCCGCGCAGGTCGGCTGCATGCTGGCCACGCTCGTCATCGAGACGGTCGGCACCCAGGAGTACGCCCTGCGCCGCGCCCACTTCATGGACCGCTTCACCAAGGCGTACGGCGATGACGCCGCCGCCGAGGTGCAGGCCCACCTGAGCTGACTACACCCGCCGGCGGACCACGTAGGCGCGGCCCTGGTCCGCCGGCTCCTCACCCGCGTACTCCTGGCCGCGCATCGCGCACCACGCCGGGATGTCCAGCCGCGCCGCCTCGTCGTCCGCCAGCACCCGCACGGTCCCGCCCACCGGCACCTCGCCGATCACCTTCGCCAGCTCGATCACCGGCAGGGGGCAGAGCTTGCCGAGCGCGTCCACGACCAGCGCGTCGTCCTGGACGGACGTGCTGGGCACCGGCGTGCCGAGCTTCTCGCGGACCGCCGCGACCGCCCCCGGCAGCACCTCCAGGAACCGGTCGACGTCCGCCGCCGCCGCCCCGAACGGCAGCGACACCCGCACGTTGCCCTCGCTGAGCACCCCCATCGCCCTCAGCACATGGCTCGGTGTCAGTGTGCTGCTGGTGCAGGACGATCCGGACGAGACGGAGAAGCCGGCCCGGTCCAGCTCGTGCAGCAACGTCTCCCCGTCGACATAGAGACACGAGAAGGTGACGATCCCCGGCAGCCGGCGCTCCGGATCGCCCACCACCTCCACGTCCCCCAGCGCGCGCGGCACCCCGGCCCGGATCCGGTCCGTCAGCTCCCGCAGCCGTACCGCCTCCTGGGCCGCCTCGGCCCGCACCGCCCGCAGCGAGGCCGCCGCCGCGACGACCGCCGGGATGTTCTCGAACCCGGCGGCCCGCCCCGACTCCCGTTCGTCGGCGGGCCCCCGCGGCGCGAACCGCACCCCCTTGCGCACCGCCAGCAGCCCCACGCCCGACGGCCCGCCCCACTTGTGCGCACTCGCCGTCAGCAGCGACCAGCCGCCCCGCACCGGCCCCCACCCCAGCGACTGCGCCGCGTCCACCAGCAGCGGTACGCCGGCCTCCCGGCACACCGCCGCCACCTCGGCCACCGGCTGCACGGTCCCCACCTCGTGGTTGGCGGACTGCAGACACGCCAGCGCGGTGTCGGGCCGCAGCGCCTCGGCGTACCCCTCCGGGCGGACGGCGCCCTCCCGGCCGACCGCCACCCGGGTGACCGTACCGCCGTCCGCCTCGTGCGTCTCGGCCGCGTGCAGCACCGAGGAGTGTTCGACCGCTGACACGATCAGGTGATGTCCGGCGCGCCGGCGCCCGGTCAGCGCGCCCGCGACCGCCGTGTGCACGGCGCGGGTCCCGGACGAGGTGAACACCAGCTCGTCCGGCCGGCATCCGACCGCCTCCGCGGCGGCCTCCCGGGCGGCGTCCAGCAGCATGCGCGCCCGCCTGCCCTCCCGGTACAACCGGGCGGGATCGGCCCACCCCTCGTCGAGGCAGGCCAGCAGGGCCTGCCGGGCGACGGGGTGCAGCGGGGCGGCGGAGGCGGCGTCGAAGTAAGCCATACGGCAACGCTAGTGCCGCGGCAGGCGACGTTCGCCCGTGCCGGGCGTCACGACGGGGCGAACGTTGCCTGCCGCGGCACTGGAACGCCGTGCGGATCGACGTGCCCCAGGGGCGCGGCGAGCTGCGGGAACGGCCACCGCACACCCGCAGCCGCCAAACCAGCGAACCACCCGGGGCACTAGGCCCCCCTCCCCGCGAAGCCCCGGAAGGCGTCGGCTAGGGTTTGGTCCGCATAAACATCCAAACCCCTGCCCGACGCAGGGCGGCGACCGACCAGCGAGAAGGCCGCAGCCGACCGCGCGGGCGAGACTCTCGGGAAGGCGCTACGTGAGTCCCAACGGCTCCGACCGCTCGCCGCGGCGCCCGATGCGGCGGAAGCTGCTGCAGGCACTGACCGCGGGCCTGGTCCTGGCGACCGCCACCGGTTGCACATGGGAGGACTTCCCCCGCCTTGGTATGCCCACCCCCACCACGGAAGAGGCGCCGATCGTCCTCTCCCTCTGGCAGGGCTCCTGGGCTGCCGCGCTCGCCGTCGGCGTGCTGGTGTGGGGCCTCATCCTGTGGAGTGCCATCTTCCACCGGCGCAGCCGCACCAAGGTGGAGATCCCTCCGCAGACCCGTTACAACGTGCCGATCGAGGCGCTGTACACGGTCGTACCGATCATCATCGTCTCGGTCCTGTTCTACTTCACGGCCCGCGACGAGTCGAAGCTCCTCGACATGTCCAAGAAGCCCGACGTCACGGTGAACGTCGTCGGCTTCCAGTGGAGCTGGTGCTTCAACTACATCGAGAACGTCGAGGGTTCCACGGGCGACGCCAAGACCGCCAAGGAACTCGAGTCGGTTCCGGAACGCTACAAGAAGGACTTCCCGGACAACGCGGGCGGCGTCTACGCCTGCGGCACCCCCGGTGAGCGCAACCCGCAGACCGGCAACCCCGGCCCCACCCTGTGGCTGCCCGAGGGCAAGACGGTCCGCTTCGTGCTGACCTCGCGGGACGTCATCCACTCCTTCTGGGTGGTGCCGTTCCTGATGAAGCAGGACGTCATCCCGGGCCACCCCAACGCCTTCCAGGTGACCCCGAACAGGCAGGGCACGTTCCTCGGCAAGTGCGCCGAGCTCTGCGGCGTCGACCACTCCCGGATGCTGTTCAACGTGAAGGTCGTCTCCGAGGAGCGCTACGAGCAGCACCTGAAGGAACTCGCCGAGAAGGGCCAGACCGGCTACGTGCCGTCCGGCATCGAGCAGACGGACCACGAGAGGAACCGGGAGGCGAACATCCTGTGAGTGTCGTCAACGAACCCGCGGGCGCCGCCGAGGCCGGCACCTACCAGAACGAGCTTCCGGTCCGCAAGAAGCAGCCGGGCAACGTCATCGTCAAGTGGCTGACCACCACGGACCACAAGACGATCGGCACGCTCTACCTGGTCACGTCGTTCGCGTTCTTCTGCATCGGTGGCGTGATGGCGCTCTTCATGCGCGCCGAACTCGCCCGCCCGGGTACGCAGATCATGTCGAACGAGCAGTTCAACCAGGCGTTCACGATGCACGGCACGATCATGCTGCTGATGTTCGCGACGCCGCTGTTCGCCGGTTTCGCCAACTGGATCATGCCGCTGCAGATCGGCGCGCCCGACGTGGCGTTCCCGCGGCTGAACATGTTCGCCTACTGGCTCTACCTGTTCGGCTCGCTCATCGCGGTGGCCGGCTTCCTCACCCCGCAGGGTGCGGCCGACTTCGGCTGGTTCGCCTACTCCCCGCTGTCGGACGCGGTCCGCTCGCCGGGTGTCGGCGCCGACATGTGGATCATGGGTCTGGCCTTCTCCGGCTTCGGCACCATCCTCGGCTCGGTCAACTTCATCACCACGATCATCTGCATGCGCGCACCCGGCATGACGATGTTCCGCATGCCGATCTTCACCTGGAACGTGCTGCTGACCGGTGTCCTGGTCCTGCTCGCCTTCCCGGTCCTGGCGGCCGCGCTGTTCGCCCTGGAGGCGGACCGCAAGTTCGGTGCGCACATCTTCGACTCGGCCAACGGCGGAGCGCTGCTCTGGCAGCACCTCTTCTGGTTCTTCGGCCATCCCGAGGTGTACATCATCGCGCTGCCGTTCTTCGGCATCATCAGTGAGGTCATCCCGGTCTTCTCCCGCAAGCCGATGTTCGGCTACCAGGGCCTGATCGCGGCGACCATCGCGATCGCGGGCCTGTCCGTGACGGTGTGGGCCCACCACATGTACGTCACCGGCGGTGTGCTGCTGCCGTTCTTCGCCTTCATGACGTTCCTCATCGCCGTCCCGACCGGTGTGAAGTTCTTCAACTGGATCGGCACGATGTGGAAGGGCTCGCTGTCCTTCGAGACGCCGATGCTCTGGGCGACCGGCTTCCTGATCACCTTCACCTTCGGTGGTCTGACCGGTGTCATCCTGGCCTCGCCGCCGATGGACTTCCACGTCTCCGACTCGTACTTCGTGGTGGCGCACTTCCACTACGTCGTCTTCGGCACCGTCGTCTTCGCGATGTTCTCCGGCTTCCACTTCTGGTGGCCGAAGTGGACCGGCAAGATGCTCGACGAGCGGCTCGGCAAGATCACCTTCTGGACGCTGTTCATCGGCTTCCACGGCACCTTCCTGGTCCAGCACTGGCTGGGCGCCGAGGGCATGCCGCGCCGGTACGCCGACTACCTGGCGGCCGACGGCTTCACCGCCCTGAACACGATCTCCACGATCGCCTCGTTCGTGCTCGGCCTGTCGATCCTGCCGTTCTTCTACAACGTGTGGAAGACGGCCAAGTACGGCAAGCCGGTCGGCGTCGACGACCCGTGGGGCTACGGCCGTTCGCTGGAGTGGGCCACCTCCTGCCCGCCGCCGCGGCACAACTTCCTCACCCTGCCGCGGATCCGCAGCGAATCCCCGGCGTTCGACCTGCACCACCCCGACATCGCCGCGCTCGAGGAGCTCGGTCACGGCGGACACGGTGCCAGCGCCCTGGCGGGTAGCAAGGAGGCCGGCAAGTGAAGATCCAGGGCAAGATGTTCATGTGGCTGGGCGTCTTCATCCTCGCCATGGCGATCGTCTATGGCTTGTGGTCGAAGGAGCCGGCCGGCACCACGGCCCTCTTCCTGGCCTTCGGCCTGGCCATCATGATCGGCTTCTACCTCGGCTTCACGGCCAAGCGGGTCGACGTGGGCGCCCAGGACGACAAGGAGGCCGACGTCGCGGACGACGCGGGCGAGCTGGGCTTCTTCAGCCCGCACAGCTGGCAGCCGCTGTCCCTGGGCATCGGCGGCGCCCTCGCCTTCCTCGGTGTCGCGGTCGGCTGGTGGCTGCTGTACTTCTCCGCCCCGCTGCTCCTGATCGGCCTGTGGGGCTGGGTCTTCGAGTACTACCGCGGTGAGAACCGCACCCAGTAGGCAGCGCCCGGCGACGCACGAGCCCGGATTCTCCGCCAGGAGGGTCCGGGCTCGTTCCGTTTCCCCTGGTCCACACCGACGGATTCCCTCGTACGGATGACCCACCGCGCCGAGCCCCGGGAACCTTCCTAGCGTGAAGGCATGAGCCTCTCCTCGCGCACCAGCGCAGTCGCCGGCTGCACGCTGGTGGTGATCGCCCTCGGCGCGGGCGTCACCGCCTGCGGCAGCGACGGGAACCCGTTGTCCGCCCCGCCGTACGACGCGGCGGGGCAGATCTCCTTCAACGGCCCCACCAAGGCCGGGAAGAAGGCCGACCCGGACAAGCCGCTGGAGGTCACCGCCCAGGGCTCCGAGGGCCGGATCACGGACGTCACGGCCACGGACGCCACCGGACGCCATGTCTCGGGCGAGCTCTCCGCCGACGGCGGCCGCTGGCACAGCACCTCACCGCTGGCCGCCGACGCCCACTACACGGTCCGGGTGAGCACCGAGGACGAGGACGGGGCGCCCGGCCGCCGGGTCGTCACCTTCGACACCGGCAAGCCCCGCGGCCAGAAGCGGCTGAACGTCACGTTCGGCCCGGAGGCGGGCACGTACGGCGTGGGCCAGCCCATCACCGCCGACCTCAGCCGGCCGGTCCGGGACAAGGCACAGCGCGCGATCGTCGAACGCGCCCTGAAGGTGGACACCATCCCCGTCGTGGCGGGCTCCTGGTACTGGGTCGACGACAAGAAGCTGCACTACCGGCCCAAGGACTACTGGCCCACCAACGCCACCGTCCAGGTCCGCAGCAACCTCGACGGCATCAAGATCAGCGACCGGCTGTGGGGCGGTACCGCCAAGCCCTTGCGGATCACCACCGGGGACCGGGTCGTCGCCGTCACCGACGGCGCCAGCCACCACATGACGGTCTACAAGAACGGCAAGGAGATCAGCACCATCCCGATCACCATGGGCAAGCCCGGGTTCGAGACCCGCAACGGCGTCAAGGTGGTCATCGGCAAGGAGTACTTCGTCCGGATGCGCGGCACCACGGTCGGCATCGCCGAGGGCACCTCGGAGTCGTACGACCTGCCCGTCTACTACGCCACCCGGGTCACCTGGAGCGGCGAGTACGTGCACGCCGCCCCCTGGTCGGTCGGCGACCACGGCTCCGCCAACGTCAGCCACGGCTGCACCGGCATGAGCACCGGCAACGCCGCCTGGTTCTTCGAGAACGTCCGCCCCGGCGACATCGTCCAGGTCGTCAACTCCAACGGCCACACCATGGAACCGTTCGGCAACGGCTTCGGCGACTGGAACGTCGACTGGGCGAAGTGGCGCAAGGGCAGCGCCCTGGTCACCGGCGACCCCGAGGGCCCCACGGAGGTGGAGCGGGCGCGACTGCGGCCGCAGAGCGCCTGAGGCCGCCACGCCCCGCTCAGGGCTCAGGCGCTCGTGAGGTTCCTCCGCCGCAGCAGGGAGGCCAGCGCCGAGGCGAACTCCACCGGCTCGACGGGCAGCGTCACCGCCGCGTCGGCCCGGCTCCAGGTGGCCAGCCAGGCGTCCTGGGGCCGCCCGATGAGCAGCAGCACCGGCGGGCACGCGAACACCTCGTCCTTGATCTGCCGGCACACGCCCATGCCCCCCATGGGCACCGCCTCGCCGTCCAGCACGCAGACGTCGATGCCGCCCTTGTCCAGTTCCGCGAGGACGGCGGCGGGGGTGGCGCACTCCACGTACCGCACCACCGGGACGTCCGGAGCGGGCCGCCGTCCGGTTGCCAGCCGCACCTGGGCGCGGGTGTTGGAGTCGTCGCTGTAGACCAGCACCGTGGCGGTCGGCTGCATGCTTTCCTCCGGGACGTCGGCGTCGTGCGGAAAGGCCGGACACGAAGGTCCGATGCGGCGGATGCTACTCCCTCGGCCACCGTGTCAACACCGGTTCGGACACGCCTCGCCTGCGCCATACGGACCCCTCCGCACGCTGCGGACACTCCGAACGGCACCCCCCGGAGTGAGGGCGGGATAAGCGACCGACATAATGTCGGTCGTGGCGACAGCAACGACAGTAGATACCGGGCACGCGCACCCGTCGGTCAACCGGCCGAACCTCACCAGCGTCGGAACCATCATCTGGCTGAGTTCCGAGCTGATGTTCTTCGCGGCCCTCTTCGCGATGTACTTCACCCTGCGATCGGTGACCGGCCCCGAGTTCTGGAGTGAGAAGGCCGCGGCCTTGAACTTCCCGTTCTCGGCGACCAACACCACGATCCTGGTGCTCTCCTCCCTCACCTGCCAGCTGGGCGTCTTCGCCGCCGAGCGCGGTGACGTCAAGAAGCTCCGGATGTGGTTCATCGTCACCTTCGTCATGGGTGCGATCTTCATCGGCGGTCAGGTCTACGAGTACACCGAGCTGGTGAAGCACGAGGGCCTCTCGCTCTCCTCCGACCCGTACGGCTCGGTCTTCTACCTGACCACCGGCTTCCACGGCCTGCACGTGACGGGCGGGCTGATCGCCTTCCTGCTGGTCCTCGGCCGTACCTACGCGGCTCGGAGGTTCACCCACGAGCAGGCGACCGCCGCGATCGTCGTGTCCTACTACTGGCACTTCGTCGACGTCGTCTGGATCGGCCTCTTCGCCACGATCTACATGATCAAGTAGCCGGGACCCGCTCCCGCGCATTCCAGAAGACTCGACGCAGAAGATCCTGACACCGGGGTAATCCGTGAAAAAGCTCTCCGCACGACGACGCCATCCGCTGGCGGCGGTCGTCGTCCTACTCCTTGCGCTGGCGGCCACTGGGGGGCTGTACGCCGGGCTCGCACCCGCGGGCACGGCGCAGGCCGACGACACCGCCCAGTCCCTCGCCATCGACGAGGGCAAGAAGCTCTACGCCGTCGGCTGCGCCAGCTGTCACGGCACCGGCGGTCAGGGCACCTCCGACGGCCCCAGCCTGGTGGGCGTGGGCGCCGCGGCCGTCGACTTCCAGGTGGGCACCGGCCGGATGCCGGCGGCGACCTCCCAGGGCGCTCAGGTGCCGCGGAAGAAGGTCATCTACACCCAGGCCGAGATCGACCAGCTCGCGGCGTACATCTCCTCGCTCGGCGCCGGTCCGAACATCCCGACCGAGGAGCAGTACGGCACGGAGGGCGCGGACATCGCCGAGGGCGGCGAGCTCTTCCGCACCAACTGCGCGCAGTGCCACAATTTCACCGGCAAGGGCGGTGCGCTCACCAGGGGCAAGTACGCGCCGTCCCTGGAAGGCGTCTCCCAGAAGCACCTCTACGAGGCCATGCAGACCGGCCCGCAGAACATGCCCTCCTTCCCCGACACGACGCTGTCCGAGCAGAACAAGAAGGACATCATCGCGTACCTGGAGGCGGTCAACAGCTCCCAGACGGAGAGCCCCGGCGGTCTGGAGCTGGGCGGCCTCGGGCCGGTCAGCGAGGGCCTGTTCGGCTGGATCTTCGGTCTCGGCGGGCTGATCGCCGTCGCCGTGTGGGTCGCCGCCCGGACCGCAAAGGCCAAGAAGTCATGAGTAGCCAAGACATTCCAGAAGAGAACCTGCCCGCCGAGCGAGGCAGCGTGCACGGCGCCGTGGACGTCGCCGACGAGAAGCACCCGTTCGCAGACCCGGGTCTGCCGCCGCACGAGCACCGGATCCAGGACATCGACGAGCGGGCCGCCAAGCGGTCCGAGCGCGCGGTGGCCCTGATGTTCACGGTGTCGATGCTGGCCACGGTCGCCTTCATCGCCGCGTTCGTGGTGCTCCCGGTCGACGAGGCCGTCTACGTCTGGCCGCTCGGGCACATCAGCGCGCTGAACCTCGCGCTGGGCCTGACCCTCGGCCTCGCCCTGTTCTGCATCGGCGCGGGCGCGGTCCACTGGGCCCGCACCCTGATGTCCGACGTGGAGATCGCCGACGAGCGGCACCCGATCGAGGCCTCGCCCGAGGTCCGGGCCAAGGTCCACGCGGACTTCCGGCAGGGTGCCAAGGAGTCGGCGCTGGGCCGGCGCAAGCTGATCCGCAACACGATGTTCGGCGCGCTCACCCTGGTCCCGCTGTCCGGCATCGTCCTGCTGCGCGACCTGGGTCCGCTGCCCGAGGAGAAGCTCCGCCACACCCTGTGGAAGAAGGGCCAGCTGCTCGTCAACATGAACACGAACGAGCCGCTGCGTCCCTCGGACGTCGCCGTCGGCTCGCTCACGTTCGCCAAGCCCGAGGGCCTGGAGGAGCACGACCACGAGTTCCAGAACGAGATCGCCAAGGCGGCCCTGATGATCGTGCGGCTCCAGCCGGGCGACATCAAGGACAAGCGCGAGCTCGAATGGTCGCACGAGGGCATCGTGGCGTACTCGAAGATCTGCACCCACGTCGGCTGCCCGATCTCGCTGTACGAGCAGCAGACGCACCACGTGCTGTGCCCCTGCCACCAGTCCACCTTCGACCTCTCCGACGGTGCCCGGGTCATCTTCGGCCCCGCCGGTCACGCCCTGCCGCAGCTGCGGATCGGTGTGAACGACGAGGGTTACCTCGAGGCGCTCGGCGACTTCGAAGAGCCCGTCGGTCCTGCATTCTGGGAGCGCGGATGAGCACTACGACCACCTCCGATTCCCGCTCCCGCGGGAAGGCCCCGGCCGGCGAGCGTGTCGCCGACTGGGCCGACGGCCGGCTCGGGATCTACTCCCTGGCCAAGGCCAACATGCGCAAGATCTTCCCGGACCACTGGTCCTTCATGCTGGGTGAGATCTGCCTGTACAGCTTCATCATCATCATCCTCACGGGTGTGTACCTGACGCTGTTCTTCCACCCGTCGATGAACGAGGTGGAGTACCACGGCAGCTACGTCCCGTTGCAGGGCCAGCTGATGTCGGAGGCGTTCGCCTCCACCCTGGACATCAGCTTCGACGTGCGCGGCGGTCTGCTGATCCGGCAGATCCACCACTGGGCGGCGATCATCTTCCTCGCCGGCATGTTCGTGCACATGATGCGCGTCTTCTTCACCGGCGCGTTCCGCAAGCCGCGTGAGATCAACTGGCTGTTCGGCTTCCTGCTCTTCGTCCTGGGCATGTTCACCGGTTTCACCGGCTACTCGCTCCCGGACGACCTGCTCTCCGGCACCGGTGTCCGCTTCACCCAGGGCGCGATCCTGTCCGTGCCGATCGTCGGCACGTACATCTCGTTCTTCCTGTTCGGCGGCGAGTTCCCGGGCACGGACTTCGTGGCCCGCTTCTACTCGATCCACATCCTGCTGCTGCCGGGCATCATGCTCGGTCTGGTGGTCGGCCACCTGATCCTGGTCTTCTACCACAAGCACACGCAGTTCGCGGGTCCCGGCAAGACCAACAAGAACGTCGTCGGCATGCCGCTGCTGCCGGTCTACATGGCCAAGGCCGGAGGCTTCTTCTTCCTGGTCTTCGGTGTCATCGCGGCCCTGGCCGGCATCGCGTCCGTCAACCCGATCTGGGTCCTCGGCCCGTACCGGCCGGACCAGGTGTCCACGGGCGCCCAGCCCGACTGGTACATGGGCTTCGCCGAGGGCCTGGTGCGCGCCATGCCCGGCTGGGAGATCAACTTCTGGGGTCACACGCTGGTCCTGGGCGTGTTCATCCCGCTGGCGCTGTTCGGTCTGTTCCTCGCCGTGATCGCGCTGTACCCGTTCATCGAGTCGTGGATCACCGGCGACAAGCGCGAGCACCACATCCTGGACCGGCCGCGCAACGCCCCGACCCGCACCGCCTTCGGCGTCGCCTGGGTCACCGCATACATGATCATGCTGGCGGGTGGTGGCAACGACATCATCGCCACCCACTTCCACCTGTCGATCAACGCGGTCACCTGGTTCGTCCGGATCGGCTTCTTCGTCGGACCGGTCATCGCGTTCGTGGTCACCAAGCGGATCTGCCTCGGCCTGCAGCGCCGGGACAAGGACAAGGTGCTGCACGGCCGGGAGACCGGCACCATCAAGCGCCTGCCGCACGGTGAGTTCATCGAGGTGCACGAGCCGCTCAGCCAGGAGGCGATGTACACGCTCACGGCGCACGAGCAGTACCAGCCGGCCGAGATCGGCCCAACGGTCGACGAGAACGGCGTCGAACGCAAGGTGAAGGGCTCCGAGAAGCTGCGCGCCAAGCTCAGCGACGCGTACTTCGGTGAGGACGCCCAGATCGCCAAGCCCACCGTCGAGGAGTACAAGGAGATCACGAGCGGCCACGGCCACCACTGATCGCTGCACTCGCCACGCCACGGAGAAGGGCCCCGTCCGGTGTTCGGACGGGGCCCTTCCCCGTGCCCCGGGCTGGATAGGGTGGACCCTGTTCGAGACGTGTCCCGTGGAACGGGACTGACCCAGGAGCGGCTGATGAGCGCTGTGACCCCCGCTGGCGGCGACACCGCGGCGGGCCGCTCCTGGCCCGCCCTGCTGAACGGCCTGCTGGACGGCCACGACCTGAGCGCCGACGACACCGCCTGGGCGATGGACCTGATCATGCGCGGCGAGGCGACGGACGCGCAGATCGCCGGGTTCGCGGTGGCACTGCGGGCCAAGGGCGAGACCGTCGAGGAGATCACCGGCCTCGTGCGGACGATGTACGGGCACGCGAACGTGATCCAGGTGCCCGGGGAGACCGTCGACATCGTCGGGACCGGCGGTGACGGCGCGAAGACGGTGAACATCTCCACCATGGCGGCGATCGTGCTCGCCGGTACGGGCGCGAAGGTCGTCAAGCACGGCAACCGCGCCGCGTCCTCCGCCTCCGGCGCCTCCGACGTGCTGGAGAAGCTCGGCGTCAATCTGGAGCTGACGCCGCAGCGGGTCGCCGAGGTCGCCGAGGAGGCGGGGATCACCTTCTGCTTCGCGGTGAAGTTCCATCCGGCGCTGCGCCACGTGGCGGCGGCTCGGGGGCAGTTGGGGATCCGGACGACGTTCAACTTCCTGGGCCCGCTCACCAACCCGGCGAAGGTCAGGGCGCAGGCGGTCGGAGTCGCCGACCTGCGGATGGCGCCCATCGTCGCCGGCGTCCTCGCCGAGCGCGGCAACTCCTCGCTGGTCTTCCGCGGCGACGACGGGCTCGACGAGCTGACGACCACGTCGACGTCCCAGGTGTGGGTGGTGCGGGACGGCCGGGTGACGCCGGAGACCTTCGACCCGCGCGAGGCCGGCATCGAGCTGGTGCCGGTGGAAGCCCTGCGGGGCGCGGACGCCTCGTACAACGCCGAGGTCGCCCGGCGGCTGCTGGACGGGGAGACCGGTCCGGTGCGCGACGCGGTGCTGCTGAACGCGGCGGCGGCGCTGGTGGCGCTGCGGCCGGGTGACGCGCCGCTGGCCGAGCAGATCCGGACCGGGATGGCCCGGGCGGCGGAGGCGATCGACTCCGGGGCGGCCCGGCGGGTGCTGGACCGGTGGGTGGCGGCGAGCAACGCCTGACGCCGCACGCGGTGACGCGGAGCGCGGTCCGGATCCTGGACCGCGCCTTGCGGTTCGAAGATCGTGTGGCAAGATGCTGTACCAGGTCATGAGCGACAGCTGAAAGGCCCCGGCCAGCTGTCCGGCAACCCTCCGTCCGTGGCGGGGTGCCCCGGGTGAAGACCAGGTCGTAGGCAGCAAGGCCTGCGGCAAGCGCGGACCCCTCGCGTCACCAGGGGTCCTGGTCGTACGAGGGAGCCTTCCGTGAGCAAGCGAATGCGTTAGGGCCTGTCCGGCGATTCCCGTCCGCCCGGCGACGCCCCGCACGCACCCTCGCCGCCCCGCGCGCACCCCACGTACGTCCGGTACGCGGCCCCGCGCGCGGCACGCCCGAGAGTACGCACCTGACGTCGCCGGGCCGCCCTGAGGGCGACGACGGCACGTGCCGGACAGGCCCCGGGGCCGCAGAGCCCCGCCTCGCATCCCCCTTCTCTCCTCAGCCCCGCGCGCCAGAGCGTGCCGCTCGCGTGGTGGTGCTCACTCTCACGGGAGGACACCCTATGTCTGTCTCCACCGCTGCCGCCGACCAGTCCGTTCGCGCCCCGCTGCCCGTTCTGGGGCGGGATGTCACCGTCCCGCTCGTCACCGGCGGCGAAGTCACCTACGCCGCCCTGGACTACGCGGCCAGCGCCCCCGCCCTCCAGCGCGTCTGGGACGACGTGGCGGCCTACGCGCCCTACTACGGCAGCGTCCACCGCGGCGCGGGCTACCTCTCCCAGCTCTCCACCGACCTCTTCGAGAACGCCCGCCGGACCGTCGCCGAGTTCCTCGACTGCCGCGCCGGCGATGAGGTGGTCTTCACCCGGTCCACCACCGACTCGCTCAACCTGCTGGCCGGTGCCCTCCCCGCCGGCTGCCGCGTCTTCGTCTTCGAGACCGAGCACCACGCCTCCCTGCTGCCCTGGCGGGACGCGCAGGTCACCTACCTCGACGCGCCGCGCAGCCCGCGGCAGGCCGTGGAGACCCTGGAGCGCGCGCTGGCCGACCGCGACCCCAACGGCCCGGCCCTGGTCTGCGTGACGGGTGCCTCGAACGTCACCGGCGAGCTGTGGCCCGTGCGGGAGCTCGCCGCCGCCGCGCACGCGCACGGCGCCCGGATCGTGCTGGACGCCGCCCAGCTCGCGCCCCACCACCCGGTCTCCGTCCAGGACGTGGACGTCGACTGGGTCGCCTTCTCCGGGCACAAGCTGTACGCCCCCTTCGGCTCCGGCGTCCTGGCCGGGCGGTCCGACTGGCTGCGCGCGGCGGAGCCGTACCTCGCGGGCGGCGGGGCCAGCCGCACGGTCGCCCGGCGGGCGGACGGCGGTGTGGACGTGGAGTGGCACGACAGCGTCGCCCGGCACGAGGCGGGCTCCCCGAACGTCATCGGCGCCTACGCCGTGGCGTCCGCCTGCAAGGCCCTCACCGCGGCCGGTTTCGACGCGCTGGTCGCCCGCGAGCAGCACCTGATCCGCACGGTCCGGGCGGGCCTCGCCGAGATCCCCGAGGTCAGGATCCTGTCCCTGTTCGGGGACGACGCCCCTCGCGTCGGCGTGCTCTCCTTCGTCGTCGACGGCTGGAACAGCTCGCACGTCGCCGCCGCGCTCTCCGCCGAGTACGGCATCGGGGTCCGCGACGGCCTCTTCTGCGCCCACCCGCTCGTGCGCACCCTGCTCGGCAGCGCCCCGCAGGCCCAGGGCGAGTGCGGCGCACCCGAGGCGGCTCCGGGCGAGAAGTCGCTCAACGCCGTCCGGGTGAGCTTCGGGGCGGGCACGCCGGACGAGCACGTGGAGCGGTTCGTCGGGGCGGTGCGGGAACTGGTCCGCGACGGCGCGAAGTGGAACTACCGCACGGTCGATGGGCGTTGCGTCCCCGCGGTGTGAGCCCGTCTGGTGCCGCGGCAGGCAACGGCTGCCCGTGGCGGAGCGGCGTCCGGTGCGGCGGGAGTGCGTGCCGGGCGTCGCGACGGGGCGAACGTCGCCTGCCGCGGCACTAGCTGTCCAGCCCGATCGCGAACGCCGCCTCCAGGTCGTGCTGGGAGTACGTCCGGAACGCCACGTGCGTGTCCGTCGCCTCCACGCCCGGGATCTTGCTGATGCGGCCGGGGATGACGTCGGCGAGGTCGTCGTGGCGCCTGACGCGCACCATGGCGATCAGGTCGTAGGTGCCGGTGACGGAGAAGACCTCGCTGACGGAGTCCAGCGAGGCGATCTGCTCGGCGATCTCGGGGATCCGGTCCACGCTGGTCTTGATGAGGACGATCGCGGTGATCACGGCTGGTTCTCTCCCTCGGGGGCCGGAGCTGGGGCGGCCTTCACTCTAGTCGCCGCCCGTCACCCACCACCGCCCTTCCGCGGCCGCGCTCCGCGCCTTCCTCCCCGTCGCCCGCCACCGCCCTCCCCGGGCCGGGCCCGGCCCCTCCGCCGCTGCCGAAGCGTGCCCACGCGTACCCGAAGCCCAGACCGAAGCCCACCAGGTGGGCCAGGTAGGCCACCCCCGGCCCGCTGGACGCCCGGCCCGCCGCCAGCCACTGCAGCGCCACCCAGAAGGGCAGCACCACCCAGGCCGGGAAGCGCAGCGGCAGGAAGAACAGGAACGGCAGGAGGCTGGTCACCCGGGCCCGGGGGAAGAGGAACAGGAACGCGCCGAGCACCGCCGAGATCGCGCCCGACGCGCCGACCAGGGACTGCCCGGAGCGGGCGTTGGCCGCCGCGTACGCCACCAGCGCCAGGTAGCCGCAGCCGAGGTAGAAGAAGGTGAACTCGACGCGGCCCATCCGCTCCTCGGTCATCACGCCGAAGACGTAGAGGAAGAGCATGTTGCCGAGCAGGTGGACCCAGCTGCCGTGCACGAAGAGGGCCGTGGCCGGGGTGAGGACGGCCCGGGGGGAGCCCTCGAACAGTTCCGCGGGGACCACGCCCCAGTGGCGGAAGTACGCCCGCTGCGCGGCGAGCAGCTCGTCGCCGAGGCCGTACGCCGGGCCGAGGCCCGAGGCGGGGCCGATCAGGAAGATCAGGCAGCACACGGTGATCAGCGCGTACATCACCGGCGCCTGCGGTCGGCGGACCGCCCGGCGGCGTACCGCGCTCCAGAGGCTGATCATGGCTACAGAGCATGACGTAAGCGGACGCAACCACGCAGACCGCCTCGCCGCCCGGGAGGGGCGGGCGTCGAGGTCCCGCCAGGCCGTAGGGTTACTGCCCACACGCTCCAGGGAAACTGGCGCATCACGGAAACGACGCATCACCGAGACTAGAAGGAAAGCGAAGAGCCACGATGACGGTTCCCCTGCCGACCGGCACCACCCGGTGGCGCTGCACCCTCTGCGGCAACCTGACGCGCTTCGACGTGACGCGCTCCGCCAAGGTCGTCGAGTACGTCCACCTCGATCTGGCGGGTGAGCCGAAGGTCGAGGAGCGCGAGGTGGTCAGTGAGACCATCGAGTCGGTGCGGTGCCGGTGGTGCAACGCCGTGGATCAGGTGGAGCTCGTGGACAGGCCGGGCGCCGGCTCCTGACGGGGGCCGGCCCCGCAGGCAACGGTTGGGGTGACGGATGGTGGAGACCGCAGGCGGGGGGCCGGGCGACGGCGCCGCTGAGGTGCTCGACCGTCCGCTGCCCGAGGGCGTGCGCCGCAGGGTCGTGCAGATCGTCTCCGACGGCTTCGGCGGGCTGACGATCGCCGAACTGCCCGCGCAGCTGCGGCAGTACGCCCGATTCGCACCGAATCGCCGGGCCAAGTTCGCCAGTAACGCGATGGCCGCGGCGCTGGAGGCCGACCCGCTGTTCCGGCAGCGCATCGGGGAGAAGTTCCGCGAGGCCCAGCCGGAGCTGACCGGCGCGCTCGACGCCGGGGTGCCGCCGCCGGCCGCGGATCCGCTGGACGTGGCCGCCGCCGCCTACGTGCTGCGTCCGGCCGGCTGGGTGAAGCTGGTCGCCGCCGCCGGTGAGGAGGCCCAGCGGGCCGACGCCGAGCGCGTCGACGAGGAGAACCGCGCCGAGCTGGAGCGGCTGCGCGCCGAACTCGCCGCCGCCCGCGACCACACGCGGACCGAGACCGAGCGGCTGCGCACCGAGCTGGAGAGCGCCCGCAAGGAAGCCGAATCGCTGCACCGCAAGCTGCGTGCCGCGCTCAGCGACGTCAAGCGCGGGGAGGCGGCGCTGCGCAAGGCGCAGGGCGAGACCGAGGCCGTACGGGCCGAGGGGCACGCCCAGGTGTCCGCCGCGGAGAGCGAGACGCGGCGGCTGAAGGCGCGGCTGGGGGAGGCCGAGGCGGCCCTGGAGGCCACCCGGCGGGCCGCCCGCGAGGGGCGCAGCGTGGAGGACATGCGGGTCCGGCTGCTGCTCGACACCGTGCTGGACGCGGCGCAGGGGCTGCGCCGGGAGCTGGCGCTGCCGCCGGTGTCCGTCCGCCCCGCCGAGACCGTGGACGCGGTCGAACCGGGACGTATGACACCGAAGGACATCGCCGCGCGGGCGCTGTCCGAGAACGACCCCGCGATCCTGGACCAGCTCCTCGCGCTGCCGCAGGCCCATCTGGTGGTCGACGGCTACAACGTGACCAAGACCGGCTATCCCCAGATGCCCCTGGAGAAGCAGCGGTTGCGGCTGCTCGGGCAGCTGTCGCAGCTCGCCGCGCAGTCCGGCGCCGAGGTGACCTGTGTCTTCGACGGGGCCGAGCTGGCCGCGCCGGTGCTGCTGGCGCCGCCGCGCGGGGTGCGGGTGCTGTTCTCCAAACCCGGCGTCACGGCGGACGAGTTGATCCGCCAGCTGGTGCGCGCCGAGCCGCCCGGCCGTCCGGTCATCGTCGTCTCGACCGACCGCGAGGTGGCCGACGGGGTGGCCCGCGCGGGGGCGCGGCCGGTGGCGTCGGCGGTGCTGCTGAAGCGGCTCTCGCGCAGCTGACGTACGCCCCATGCGTCACGTACGTACCCATCGCGCACAGTGCCCGAAGAAGGCCCGAATGGGCGGAACCGTCACGCGACGTAGCGTCAACGCGCATCACGGCCCGTGAGTTGGAGGTAAAGGATGCGCCCGGTCACCGAGATTTTTCACACCAGGATTTGATCTGATCACAGTAGGGTCACTAGGGTCTGGCCTCGAACCTCCGATCGGGTGATCACTCACAAGAAGGAGATTGCCCCCGTGGCGTCCCACCGTCGACCCAAGCAGCCGAGTCGCACCCGTGTGACCGTGCTGACCACCGCGGCCGCCGCCGCCGTCGCCCTCAGCTCGCAGGCCGCCAACGCCGCGCCCAGCGAGAAGCCGAGCAAGGACGAGGTCAAGGCCGAGGTCGACAAGCTCTACGAGGAGGCCGAGCAGGCCACCGAGAAGTACAACGGGGCCAAGGAGAAGCAGGAGAAGCTCCAGGAGGAGATCTCCACCATCCAGGACAACGTCGCCCGCGGCCAGGAAGAGGTCAACGAGCTGCGCGACGGCCTCGGTTCGATGGCCAGCGCCCAGTACCGCTCGGGCGGCATCGACCCCGCCCTGCAGCTCTTCCTCTCCGCCGACCCGGACGACTACCTCGACAAGGCCTCCACGCTCGACCAGTTGAGCGCCCAGCAGGTCGACGCGCTGAAGAAGATCCAGGAGAAGCAGCGCGCCCTCGCCCAGGAGCGCGCCGAGGCCTCGGACAAGCTCCGGGACCTCGCCGCCACCCGCAGCGAACTGGGCAAGAAGAAGACCGAGGTGCAGGCCAAGCTCGCCGAGGCGCAGAAGCTGCTCAACTCCCTCACCGCCGCGGAGAAGGCCGCGCTGGCGGCCGAGGAGGAGCGGGCCAGCCGTTCCTCCGAGGCCCGCGTGGACCTCGTGGACCTCGGCAACACCGGCGCCGCGTCCGGCAGGGCCATGGCCGCCTTCCAGGCCGCCCAGAGCAAGATCGGCTCGCCGTACGTCTACGGTGCCTCCGGCCCGTCCTCCTTCGACTGCTCGGGCCTGACCTCCTGGGCCTTCGCCCAGGCCGGCGTCGGCATCCCGCGCACCTCGCAGGCCCAGGCCAGCTACGGGACGCGCATCTACAGCCAGTCCGACCTCAAGGTCGGCGACCTGGTGATCTTCTACGGCGACCTGCACCACGTCGGCTTCTACGCGGGCAACGGCCAGGTGCTGCACGCCCCGCGCACCGGCACCGTGGTGCGCTACGAATCGATCAACAACATGCCGTACCAGTTCGGCGTCCGGATCTGACCGCCGCCCGGACACCGCTCACCGTGCCGTGCCGCCCGTTCGGGCGAATCACGGGAACCGGTCTGTGACCCCGCACCCCGCCGATGACCTGCGTTAGCGGCGGGGTGTCACGTTCTGTGCCCGCCCGCCTCTTTGGCCGCCGCCCCACGGCGGGGCTACTGTCTGCCGCGTTTCCCCCTCGGGCGTCCGCCCGGTGCCGGGGGATCTTCCCGTCCGCCAGTGGAAGGAGCGCGGCTTCCCGTGGGGTCCCATCGCCGCCTTGCACCGTCCGGGTCCGACCGGGGCGCCTGCGTGGCGCGTTTCGCCGTCGGCGTCCTGTCGGCCGCCGCGGCCGCCTTCGCCGCCGTACCGGCGCACGCCGCGCCGCACGACGACACCCGCGCCGAGGTGGACCGCCTCTACGCGGCGGCCGAGCGGGCCACCGAGGCCTACAACCGGGCCGACGAACGCGCCGACACCCTGCGCGGCCAGGTCGGCCGGGCGCAGGACCGGATCGCCCGGCAGCAGGAGCACATCAACTCCCTGCGGGAGGAGCTGGGTTCGCTGGCCGGCGCGCAGTACCGCTCCGGCGGCCTCGATCCCTCCCTCGCCCTGCTGTTCTCCGAGGACCCGGACGACTACCTCGACAAGGCCGCCGCCCTGGACCGGATCGGCGTCCACCAGGCCGCGCGGCTGAGGGACCTCCAGGAGGCCATGCGCGAACTCACCCAGGAGCGCGCCGAGACCGCCGACCGGCTCGGCGAACTGGAGAAGAGCCGCAAGGCGGTCGCCGCCCACAAGCGCACCGTCGAGCGGAAGCTCGCCGCGGCCCGCGCGCTGCTCAACGCCCTCCCCGACGACCAACGGGCCGCCTACGACCGGGCCTCCCGGTCCGGCCGCACCGACCTGCCCGACCTGGCGGGCGCCGTCCCCGCCTCCGGCCGCGCCGCCGCCGCGGTCGCCGCCGCCCGCTCCGCGCTGGGCAGGCCCTACATCTGGGGCGCGGCCGGCCCCACCGGCTTCGACTGCTCCGGCCTGATGCAGTGGTCGTACGCGCAGGCCGGGGTCGCCCTGCCGCGCACCTCGCAGGGCCAGCGCGCGGCCGGCCGCCAGGTTCCGCTCTCCCAGGCCCGGCCCGGCGACCTGATCACCTACCGGTCCGACGCCAGCCACGTGGCGATGTACATGGGCGACGGGCAGGTCGTCCACGCCCCTTACCCGGGCGCGCCGGTGCGCTACGACCCGGTCGGCATGATGCCGGTCTCCGGGGTCACCAGGGTCTGACCCGGCGCCGCCGGCCCCGTACGATCGGAGCGTGGCGGGTCCGAGGCGGGCGTACGGTTCCCAGGTCGTGGCGGTCTGCCTGCTGCTCGTCTCCCTGGTCGCCTGCGGGGGCGGGCCCACCGCCGACAGCGCCCGCGGCGACGTGCAGCGGCTGCTCGACCGGCGGGCGGCCGCGGTCCTCGGCCAGGACGAGCGCGGCTACCGGCGGACCGGGCCGGCGACCGGTCTCGCCGCCGTGCGCGAACTGCCGCTGGCGGACTGGTCGTACCGGCTGACGGAGCTGCGCCGCACCGGCGACCGGGCCACCGCCGACGCCGAACTGCGCTACCGGATCGAGGGCGTCGACAAGGTGCCGGTGACGGCCGGACGCACCCTGGGCCTGGCCCGGCACGCGGACGGCCGGTGGTCCGTCCTCTCCGACCGGCCCGCGCGGGGCTCCGCCGAGCAGCTGTGGGACCGGGGCACGGTCCACGTCGTCCGGGGCGAGCACAGCCTGGTGCTCGGGGCCGGGCA
This sequence comes from Streptomyces cinereospinus, assembly GCF_042430725.1. Classification (NCBI taxonomy): domain Bacteria; kingdom Bacillati; phylum Actinomycetota; class Actinomycetes; order Kitasatosporales; family Streptomycetaceae; genus Streptomyces; species Streptomyces cinereospinus. The sequence goes on from NZ_JBHMCY010000038.1 coordinate 22,083, forward strand.
GACCCGGCAGGCGCTCGGCGGGTACGCGCGGCTGGCGGACCGGGCGGTGCCCGCCGTGTCACGTGCCTGGGGCACGGACTGGAGCGGGTACGTCGTCGTGCTCGTCCCCGGGTCGCTGGAGGCGATGGCCGCACTGCTCGGGTCGACCGCCTCCGCCTACCGCGGCATCGCCGCCGTGACCACCGGCGCGACGGGGTCCGCGCGGGCACCCGCCGACCGCGTCATCCTCAACCCCGAGGCGTACGGCGCCCTGGGACAGCAGGTCGTCCTCACCCACGAGACCACCCATGTCGCCACCCGCGCCCACACCGGCACCCGCACCCCGCTGTGGCTGTCCGAGGGGTACGCCGACTGGATCGGCTACCACGACAGCGGCCGCACCCCGGCCGAGGCCGCGCCGGAGCTGGCGCGGGCGGTGGCCGCGGGAGAGGTGCCGGCCGCGCTGCCCGGCGACGGCGACTTCGGCTTCACCGACGACCCGGACGCGCTGGCGCGGGCCTACGAGGGCGGCCGGCTGGCCTGCCTGCTGATCGAGGAGCGGTGGGGCGAGCGGCGGCTGGGCGCGTTCTACCGGGCGGTCGCGGAGCGGGGACAGGCCGCCGCCCTGGCGGAGGTGCTCGGAACCACGCCGGAGCAGTTCACGGGGTGGTGGCGGGCGTATCTGCGGGAGCAGTTCGGCTGAGCGGCCCCGGGAAGCGGTCAGAAACCGAGAAGCGGCGGCGGCCGGACCGCGCCTAACGTACAGAGGCCCGGATCCGACGAACGGCACCCACGCGTACCGCGCGAAGCTGGTTGGATCGAACCAGGCGACGCCCCGGGGCCGCGACGGCGGCCCCGCCCCGACGGACGGAGACATCAGCATGGCCAGCAGACCGCACCCGCAGTCGCCTGCGCCGCACGCCGCCGACAGCCACGACATGATCCGTGTGCACGGCGCCCGCGAGAACAACCTCAAGGACGTCAGCATCGAGATCCCCAAGCGCCGGCTCACGGTGTTCACCGGGGTGTCCGGCTCGGGCAAGAGCTCCCTGGTGTTCGACACCATCGCCGCCGAGTCGCAGCGGCTGATCAACGAGACCTACAGCGCCTTCGTGCAGGGCTTCATGCCGACGCCGGCGCGGCCCGAGGCCGACGTGCTGGACGGGCTGACCACCGTGATCAGCGTCGACCAGCAGCGGATGGGCGCCGACCCGCGCTCCACCGTCGGCACCGCCACCGACGCCAACGCCATGCTGCGCATCCTCTTCAGCCGGCTCGGCACCCCGCACATCGGCCCGCCCAGCGCGTACTCCTTCAACACCGCCTCGGTCCGCGCGAGCGGCGCGATCACCGTCGAGCGCGGCAGCAGGACCAAGGCGGAGAAGGCGACCTTCCAGCGCACCGGCGGCATGTGCGTGCACTGCGAGGGCCGCGGCAGGGTCTCCGACATCGACCTCGGCCAGCTCTACGACGACTCCAAGTCGATCGCCGAGGGCGCGTTCACCATCCCCGGCTGGAAGTCCGACAACGTCTGGACCGTGGGGCTCTACGCCCAGTCCGGCTTCCTCGACCCGGACAAGCCGATCCGCGACTTCACCCACCAGGAGATGCAGGACTTCCTGTACCGCGAGCCGACCAAGGTCAAGGTCAACGGCGTCAACCTCACCTACGAGGGGCTGATCCCCAAGATCCAGAAGTCGTTCCTGGCCAAGGACAAGGAGGCGATGCAGCCGCACGTCCGGGCGTTCGTGGAGCGGGCCGTCACCTTCACCACCTGCCCCGAGTGCGACGGCACCCGGCTCAGCGAGGGCGCCCGGTCCTCCAAGATCGCGGGCGTCAGCATCGCCGACGCCTGCGCGATGGAGATCCGCGACCTGGCCGCGTGGATCCGCGCGCTGTCCGAGCCCTCGGTGGCGCCGCTGCTCGCCGCGCTGCGCGACACCCTCGACTCGTTCGTGGAGATCGGCCTCGGCTACCTCTCGCTGAACCGCCCCGCGGGCACCCTGTCGGGCGGCGAGGCGCAGCGTGTGAAGATGATCCGCCACCTCGGCTCCTCGCTCACCGACGTCACCTACGTCTTCGACGAGCCCACCGTCGGTCTGCACCCCCACGACATCCAGCGGATGAACGACCTGCTGCTGCGGCTGCGCGACAAGGGCAACACGGTGCTCGTCGTGGAGCACAAGCCGGAGACCATCGCGATCGCCGACCACGTCGTCGACCTCGGCCCCGGCGCCGGCCCGGCCGGCGGCACGGTCTGCTTCGAGGGCACCGTCGACGGGCTGCGGGCCAGTGCCACCGTCACCGGCCGGCACCTGGACGACCGGGCGGCGCTGAAGGAGACCGTGCGGACGCCCAAGGGCACGCTGGAGATCCGCGGCGCCACCGCGAACAACCTGCGCGACGTCGACGTCGACATCCCGCTCGGGGTGCTGTGCGTCGTCACGGGCGTCGCCGGGTCCGGCAAGAGCTCCCTCATCCACGGCTCGATCCCGGCCCGCGACGGCGTGGTCCCGGTCGACCAGAGCCCGATCCGCGGCTCCCGGCGCAGCAACCCGGCGACGTACACCGGGCTGCTCGACCCGGTCCGCAAGGCGTTCGCCAAGGCCAACGGCGTCAAGCCCGCGCTGTTCAGCGCCAACTCCGAGGGCGCCTGCCCCGCCTGCAACGGCGCCGGGGTCGTCTACACCGACCTGGCGATGATGGCCGGGGTGGCCACCCTCTGCGAGGACTGCGACGGGAAGCGGTTCCAGGCGGAGGTGCTGGAGTACCGGCTCGGCGGGCGCGACATCAGCGAGGTGCTCGCGATGCCGGTGACCGAGGCGGCGGAGTTCTTCGGTGCGGGGGAGGCGGCCACGCCGGCCGCGCACCGGATCCTCGGCCGGCTCGCCGACGTCGGGCTCGGCTACCTCACCCTCGGCCAGCCGCTCACCACCCTGTCCGGCGGCGAGCGGCAGCGGCTGAAGCTGGCCACGCACATGGCCGACAAGGGCGGCGTCTACGTCCTCGACGAGCCGACGACCGGCCTGCACCTCGCCGACGTCGCGCAACTGCTCGGGCTGCTCGACCGGCTCGTGGAGTCCGGCAAGTCGGTCATCGTCATCGAGCACCACCAGGCGGTCATGGCGCACGCCGACTGGATCATCGACCTCGGCCCCGGCGCCGGCCACGACGGCGGCGAGGTCGTCTTCGAGGGCACGCCGGCCGACCTCGTCGCCGGCCGCTCCACCCTCACCGGCGAGCACCTCGCGGCGTACGTCGGCGGCTGACCCGCGGTCACGGCGGCCCGGTCCGCCCGGGCGGGCCGCCGTGCGAGACTCGTCGGGTGAAACGGCAGGACCTCGACGACCTGGTCCGGCTGCGGCGGGCCCGCGACCGGATGGACCGCGACTACGCCGAGCCGCTCGACGTCCCGGCGCTGGCGCGCCAGGCGCTGATGTCGCCGGGCCACTTCTCCCGCAGCTTCCGCGCCGCCTACGGCGAGACTCCGTACAGCTACCTGATGACCCGCCGCATCGAACGCGCCAAGGCGCTGCTGCGGCGGGGCGACCTCACGGTGACCGAGGTCTGCCTCGCGGTCGGCTGCACGTCGCTGGGGTCGTTCAGCTCGCGCTTCACGGAGCTGGTCGGCGAGAGCCCGAGCGCCTACCGGGCGCGCGGCCACGACGACGGCGCCGCCGTCCCGCCCTGCATCGCCAAGATCCACACCCGGCCGGTGCGGCACGCAAGAGCGGGCCCGGCCGCCCGACAGTAGCGTGACGCCATGGACATCACGCTTGCGCAGTGCTTCATCGCCGTCGACGATCCCGACGCGGCGATCGCCTTCTACCGCGATGTGCTCGGCCTGGAGGTCCGCAGCGACGTCGGCTTCGAAGGGATGCGGTGGGTGACCGTCGGGTCGCCCGGGCAGCCGGACGTGAGCATCGTGCTGGAACCGCCGCTCGCCGGCCCGAACGCCTCACCGGCCGACCGGCAGACCATGGCGGAGCTGCTGGCCAAGGGCCTGCTGCGCGGTGTGATCTTCGCGACCGACGACTGCGACGCCACCTTCGAGCGGATCAGCGCGGCGGGCGGCGAGGTGCTCCAGGAACCGATGGACCAGCCCTACGGCGTCCGGGACTGCGCGTTCCGCGACCCGGCGGGCAACCTGCTGCGCTTCACCCAGCCCCTGACCGAGTCCGGGGACTGAGCCCGCGCGCCTCGCTCAGCGGCGCAGGCCCTGACGCGGGCCTGCGCCGCCCGCCCGGTCCGCCGCCTCCTCGCCCGCCGCCTCCTCGGCCGGTGTCTCGCCGTCGGCCGGGTCTCCGTGCGCCGCCTCCTCGGCCGGTGTCTCGCCGTCGGCCGGGTCTCCGTGCGCCGCCTCCTCGGCCGGTGTCTCGCCGTCGGCCGGGTCTCCGTGCGCCGCCTCCTC